>DAIRSD010000082.1:7370-13396 GCA_036804625.1 Aureliella sp.
AATCGGATGATGAACGGTACGCAGTTTACAATTCTGAGATATTTCGAATTTCCTCGCCAGTGGGGGCATCTGCCTGGCAATTCGCAACAGTTTGTTCGCAAGTTCCTCATTCATCTAGACGGCAACCGCTTTCGATTACGATTACGAGCACCGTTGCACTGAGCATGAGGTTGCTAGTCCCATAACCAAACGGTTCGCCCACTAAAATTCGTGTAGAACCACATGAAAGTATCGAGCTGATCGACGAGAAGAGACCAAATTACGTTGCAATTTGAGGCTATCGACACGAAATTAAGCGAAATACTTGAAACTCTAGGCCACTTGTGCCACAATCTCTAACCAACATTGCTTCATGATTCTTATCAATAATCCGCATCTTGAAATCAGGCAACCAATGACGACACAATCGGAAATGCACGGCGGAAAGTTAGTCGCTGCGGTGCTTAAGAAAAATGGAGTGCGCTGGATCTACACGCTATGTGGAGGACACATCTCGCCTTTATTGATTGCTGCTGATCAGGCAGGCATTCGAGTGGTCGACACGCGGCATGAGGCGACGGCGGTGTTTGCGGCAGACGCCACCGCTCGGCTTACGGGACGCATCGGTGTGGCCGCAGTCACTGCAGGGCCTGGAGTCACCAATACCATCACCGCGCTGAAAAATGCACAGATGGCTCAGTCTCCTGTTCTACTGCTGGGCGGTGCAGCGGCTGTCTTGCTGAAAGGTCGTGGTGCGCTTCAGGACATCGATCACTTGGGTCTGGTCAAGAGTATTTGCAAATGGTCGGCCACGTGCAAGACAGTACGCGATATAGTTCCCACGATCGAAAAGGCGATCGCTCAGGCTGTATCTGGTGTGCCTGGTCCGGTCTTTGTCGAGATTCCTGTCGATTTGCTTTATCAGGAAAGCATCGTGCGCAATTGGTCGGCTGATATGGCCAAAGGAAAAGGTTGGCTGGCTGATGCGCTGCGCACCTACTTGAAATATCACTTGCAGAACAAGTTTGCGCGAGCCTGGGATAGCCAGCCAGGAGAGCCGATTGTATCCAAAGTACCTTTGGCCCGAATCGATTCGCTGCGCAGCGTGAAAGCTACTCTAGCCTGCGCAGAAAGACCGCTATTGGTCATTGGCAGTCAGGCGATGCTCAGTGCTGACCAATCCAGCGAACTTCAACAAGCGGTTATCAATCTTGGCGTGCCCACGTACCTGAGCGGGATGGCTCGAGGCCTGTTGTCAGGGCATTCGCTACATATTCGACATGCCCGTGGCCAAGCGCTAAAACAGGCCGACACGGTGATCTTGGCTGGCTTGCCAGTCGACTTTCGCTTGGGATACGGAGCAGGCATACCAAGGTCGACTACGCTGGTTTCAATCAATCGCAGTCGTCACGATTTGCGTCTGAATCGTCGCCCAACCATTGCAGCGCTGGCAGACGCGGGACAATTTCTTTGTGAATTAGCCGCAAATTGTGGTGCTCCGCCGCTTCGGTGGCAGGCTTGGCATCAATCGTTACAAGAGCGAGATAACAAGCGAGACGTGGAGATCGACCAATCAGCTCAGCAGCCCAGCCAGTATGTCAATCCGGTGTGGTTCCTGAAACAGTTGGATGCGGTCTTGGACGACGACAGTATCTTAATTGGCGATGGAGGCGACTTTGTGGGCACCGCCAGTTACGTAGTGCGTCCCCGTGGACCGCTTAGCTGGCTTGATCCCGGAGCCTTTGGTACATTGGGTTCAGGTGGCGGTTTTGCGCTGGCTGCCGGTTGCGCGAGGCCCAAATCCGAGATCTGGCTGCTATATGGCGACGGTTCCTGCGGCTACTCGTTGGCCGAATTTGATACTTATGCGCGTCACGGCATTCCAGTGATCGCAGTCGTGGGCAACGACGCCGGTTGGACTCAAATCGCCCGCGAGCAGGTCGAAATTTTTGGCACGGCGCTCAGCACCGAACTAGCCCGAACCGATTATGACGTAGTGGCACAAGGGTATGGTGGCGTTGGCCTGCGCATCGACCGACCCGACCAAATTCAGTCCACGCTGCAGCAGGCTAAAACGCTTGCCCGGCAGGGCAAGCCCGTCCTGATCAACCTCATGCTAGGCAAAACCGACTTCCGCAAGGGAAGCATTTCGATGTGAGGCAGCGGGGGGGCTTCCCAGCCTAGTTTGAGCACGTTCAGCTTTGAAACTCGGGTTTGAGTAGAATGTTGCGGTAGATCGTTTCGCAAATTATTTGTTGCGCTGGCCAACGATCAGGATCTTATAGTTTAGGAACCGTTCTCAAATCAACTTGCGAACTTGTCATCAGCCGAAGTGCCCTAGCATAAAGTATTTGGGGAAGTGGCTGATTGGGCAGCCGATTTGCGAGCGACTATCTAGCCAACGAGCTATTGTCCAGCACACTTCGATTCAGGGTCGTGCCAGCCGATGACCACTCAAGACGATCATTTAGATACAGGTCCCAATCCAAATTCAGGGGAAGACGAGCGTCTTGCACAGATGTTGGAACAGTGGGAAGCGGAAATCAAGCTTGGCCACAATCCTGAGTTGACAATTTTGGCTAATGGTGATGAAGCATTGGCCGCTCAACTTAAGCCATTAGTCAGCGTGTTGCAATGTCTTCAGTCAAGTGGATTTCACCAGGTGGCCGCACTGGCCGAAAGAGAAAAGCAGTTGTTAGATCCAGGTCCTAGTGGCCCTCTATCCCCTGACCCAGACCAGTCGTCCAATCATTCTGAGACAAACAACTTTGAAATTGCAATTCCAGGCTATCAGATCCTTGGGCAACTGGGCAAAGGTGGTATGGGAGTCGTGTATGAAGCTCGCCAAATTTCGCTCAATCGAATCGTAGCCATTAAAGTGCTGCCGCAGGCAACGATTGATCCACGAGTAGCCAGCCGATTTGCCCGCGAAGCAGAAACCGTTGCATCTTTGCAGCATTCACAGATTGTGCCGATCTATGAGTCGGGACAGACGCAAGGATTGCACTGGTTTGCTATGCAGAAGATCGATGGCCAGGCTTTATCTAAGGTGATTGCGGACCATTCTCGCGGTCTACCTTGGCAGCGAGTCGTAGAGATCGGAATTCAGGTATGTGATGCGCTCAGCTATGCACACTCGTGTGGCGTGGTTCATCGCGACGTAAAACCTGGTAACTTACTGCAAGATTCCGAGGGAATGATTTGGCTGGCCGACTTTGGATTGGCCTATCGCATGTTTGACGCAACGCTCACGCTTTCCCAGGCGATATTGGGAACGCCACGTTACATGAGTCCGGAGCAGATTCAGTCTGTAAGGTTCCCATCAATTTATGAAACGTCGAATCAGTCGACAGTCACGCTTAGACCAGTTCAAAAGCCGAAGCAATCCAAGTACCAGTTCAACGATCATTCAGGTGAAGTAGATCACCATACTGATATCTATTCTCTTGGTGCAACGCTATTCGAGTTACTCACTGGGCAGCCCGTTTTCGATCAAACTTCGCCTATCGAATTGCTATCTGCAATTCAGTTCGATGAACCGCCAGATCCAACAAATTTATCGCCCGAATGTCCTAAATCGCTAGCGATCGTGCTTCAGAAGTGCCTTGAGAAATCGCCGCGTGACAGATACGAAATGGTGGCAGATCTCCAAGAGGATCTGACGGCGGTGCGCGACGATCGCCCGATTTCAGTACCGGGCTTGTCAGCATGGACTTTGTTGAAACGTCGTGTGGCGAGACATTCCAATCGTATTTGGATTGCCACAGTTGGTGCTTTGGTTGCCCTAGGAGCACTGTTAGGGGCAGTCTCGCTATATCGAAACTATTCCGAACGCCAGATGGCACAGTGGAAGTTGACCTCTTCTGGAGGCCCTTTTCTAGTTTCTTTGGCGAAAATTGGCGAGCAGTCGGGACCGCAACGACAAGTTGAATCTGTGGCGTTGCCCATGCACCAGACTCAGAAGACGCGAGCAGGGGCATACGACGTGCAGTTGGCACAACCTGGCAGATTTAGCCAACCGGCAACGGTGTATCTTTCATCCGGACAGTCAAACTCCATGCACTATCAGGATGGTCATCCAAGTCCAACCGAGATCGACGTTGAGGGCAAGCTGTTTACCGAAGTTCGGTCACAAAATGATTCCAGCCACCGCACGCTGGTGACCATTGATCGAAATCAAATAACGGCCTATGGACCTGACAGCAAGTTGCTGTTCCAAGTTCCCGTCGCGTTTGCATCGAAGCCAACAGAAGACAATGCGAACAAACAAAACGCTACAGGGCCAACTGACGCTTCACCCGAGCGTCGCACGCGGGCTATCGATTTTGGATTCGATCGAGGCGATCTCTGGGAGCAATATTGGGCGATTCAACCCAATCTAGCCAAACCTGCTCGCGTGTTGTCTCCGTGTACCGACGTAAGCGGCGATGGTCAGATGGACTACATCTTTTCGGCTAGGTGGGAGCCGGTGATCGCCGCGTTAGACCAACAGGGAGCTTTGCTATGGCAAGTGCGCTTGCCCGTGGAAGTATCCGATGAAGCTCAGCCGACTCGACAGCGAAAACCGGTGGAGCTATGTGCAGTCAATCAAATGCGATTGTCAGACGATATCACTGGAGACGGAATAGCTGAGATCGTCGTAGTGACACAACGCGAGTTGGATTTAGCCAAGAAGCCATTCGTATTCTCCCAATTGAGCGTCGTGGATGGCAACACTGGCCAAGTCGTTTGGACAAAATCGATAGCCCCAATTGACACTCACCAAGTATCAAGATGGCCTCCAAGCGGCTTGCTGCCTAGGCCAACCGATCTGCAGGGGTGGGCTCAGGGTTCTTCATTTTCAGCTATCACGCAGCGCAGGCCAATCCGTCGAATACCGTCTGATGAAACTTTTTTCGGAATACTTGATGAAGATTTCCACAATTTTCCATCGAAGATGCTGACGACTCTACCGCCCATACATTTCGTAGATTGGGATAGTCGATCACACATTGCTGTGTGGCAACCTCAGTCGGGCCTAACGCTTGTAGATCTAGGCAACGGTAGCCAGTCAGGTTTAGTTGATCTTAGCGGAATTAAAGTTCAAAGCGTTTCACTGATACCCGACAAAAACGTGACAGGGAAGCTTTCTCCTTTGAACTTAGGGGAGGCTGAGACGGTGCGCGAAGTACGTCTGGGTAAAGATCGCGGGAAAGGCCTGTTATTTGTCGTGCAGAACACCCCTGCCAAACAACAAAAGACAGTATTCAGGGACGACGATCTGCTGTTGTATCACATCGACCAGCAGTCGGTAACATGGCACGACAGACTACCGATGCTCTATTCGCATACTCTAGTGACAGCTGAACAGAGCGATTTTCCGCTTATCGCCGACTTGGATCATGACGGTACCGATGAAATTTACCTTTCGTTGGCTCATGATTTGTCTAAGTCGTTGCCCTATCAATCTGTTCACGCCAGAGATGCTATGACAGGAAGGCAGCTGTGGCCCGGGCCAACTCGCATGTCATGTTATGAATCTGTGCCCGAACGCGCCTGTGTGGTCCCCGATATCAACCAGGATGCAGTTGATGAACTGGCCGTGGTGACTTTGTGCGATTTCGGTGGATTATCGAATCGACAATCGCTTGGGACGATACAACCATTCGCCACACCACAGTGCTTGAGTCTGATGGTTGACATACTTTGCGGGAAAACAGGACAGAGACTAAAACTGTTCAGTCACCCTGTTGCCGAGATCAATCCTTATTCGCGAAATGCCAGCTACGAAATCTCCGGTTGTCGCACTTTGGGCTCGCGGCAACTTGAAGTATCAACGGTATGGTGGAATTCTCCGCACGAAAAGCTACTACATGATCGGTCCAAATCTTTTAATAGTGCGAGCGTGCGGTTTGATTTGCAAACGGAATCGCTGCCACAAGTCGCGCCAGGATTGACCATGTTGACTCGACACCCGATAACCGAGGGTGGCTTCCACCTGCGGCGTCCTGTGACCGAGCGGGAGCAAACTTGCAAGGTTGTTTGGCAACCAGCAGCGGCACCTTCGC
>DAIRSD010000083.1:0-13215 GCA_036804625.1 Aureliella sp.
AAGTGTTGAACTAAGGAAATCAGACGCCAGCCAGACCAATTACGTACAGCATTTCAAAACCTAAACTCTTGTCCCCACCAGATCGAGAGAGTCCCACATATCGATTCTGGGTTGCGATTAGCAATACAAGTTCCAAGCTGGCCTGTAACTTGACAATTATTCTATCCGACAGGGCAAAATGGAAGGCTAGGGAGGATATTAGGGGCTGGTAGGTTTAAGCAATTTGTCCTGACCATCCTGGCTTTGCTACGGCCTACTAAGATTCTGGCGCTATAAAACTGCATCGAGTTCCGGTTTTACCGCTGTGAAGTAGTATCGATGGGGGAAAATGTTGCAGATTTTCATCATGTTTCGTTTGCACATCATTTGCTAGAGGGTAAGTTTCTTCGGTTCCACAGTGAGCCTAACGATTGTTTTGAGAATGCAAAGGAGAACGCGATGAAGAAACTTGCTTGCCTTGGGTTACTGGTGGTAACCTCGACCGGATGCGGTTGTTTCGAGGGCTGGATGCCATTTCGAGCGCTGCGAGGTGCGCCATGTCGAGCAGGTATCTGCGGTGCTGGACCACTTTCCGCCCCTGCGGATGCAGGCTGCAATACCTGTCCACATGGGGCTGGCTACTCGGATTATGAAGGCGGCGAAATTGTCGGAGGCTCGGGCTACCTGGATGGTGGAATCATCCACGACGGTGCCACCTACGGAGGATCGGTTAGCGGAGGTTCCGTGGGCGGTACAACTGTCACCCCAGGCGGAAATACGTTGCCTCCACCTTCCATGGGAAATCTAAGAACCAATTAGTTTGAGTTCCTAGGCGACGGCAACTAGGATGAAACGTGCAGGTGAGCCGAAATGCGGCTCACCTGCCCTACGACTGTCGAACTGGAGGTTCCGATGAAGAGTTTCATCTTTCATTGCCCATTTGCCTGCGCTTGGCTTCTGCTGCTGTCCGCAATCCAATCAACCAACGTTCTTGCTCAAGGGGATCAACCTGACGCAATTCCACCGCTCAGCTACGTTGCGCCCAAGACGGTCGAGATGCTGATAGGTGTGCAAATCACGCCCGGTGATGGCAATGTGATTGAAACATCCGCGCAGACGGTCTTTCCAACACAGTGGCCCGAGCAGACGGTTGAGGTCGTCGAAGCGAATATCCCAGCGACCGTTCAATACAAATTTAGAGACTTGCCTGGGAACAATCGACAGCTTCTATTCTTTATGCCACTGATCTCTCCCGGTGATCCTGTGGCAGCTCATCTGAAAGTGCGAATCGAAAAAAGTCACATCGTTGGGCCTACCGAAACATCTCAGTTTGTGACTCCGCGTCGGCCCAATTCGACGATCAAGCAATTTCTTAGCCCAAGCCCTTACATCGATTCCAATAACGCTGAGATCAAAAGAATCGTCAAACAAATCGACGCCTCTGAGCCACCCGACGCTTGGAAGCGCGTTGAATTGCTTTACGATTGGGTTCGAGATAACATCGTTTATAACAAGGGCGAACTAAAAAATGTACAGCAAGCATTGCGAGATCGAAAAGGCGACTGCGAGGAGATGACCAGCATTTTTGTCGCTCTGTGCCGAGCCGCCCGTGTACCTGCGCGATGCGTATGGGTTCCAGGCCACTGCTACCCCGAATTCTATTTGGAAGACAAAGACGGCAAAGGTCACTGGTTTCCATGCCAAGTTGCTGGAACTCGTAACTTTGGCAACATGCCCGACTACATGCCAATCCTGCAAAAAGGGGATCGCTTCAAAGTTCCTGAAAGAAATGAGATTCAGCGATACTTGGCCGACTTCTTGACCTCCAAGAAAGTTGTGGGCAAACGCGATCCCAAAGTTGTCTTCATCCGGCAGTTACTGGGAGAGGATGGCCAATTACCGTCGGCAGACGCCGATGGTCTAGAGAACTTACAGGAGACGGCCCCAACATCAGGCCGCCCATAACTCAACGCTCTTAGGCTGATCCAGAGAGCGCGACTGGAGCTTGAGTCCCCAGTCACGCCAATCTATTTCCTACTACTCGATCGCGCTTAGAAGAAAGAACGGCCGCCGAAAACGCGATCGACTATTTCAAATCGGCTTTGCTGCGATAGTCAACCACGTCCCAGGCCAATCTAACGAATCGCATCAGGCGTATCGTCAAGAAGGTGACATCGAATTCCCACCACTTGTGGCCATGTTTAGCCATTCTTGGATGAGCATGATGATTGTTGTGCCAACCTTCGCCGTAGGTAATTAAAGCCACCCACCAGTTATTGCGGCTGTCGTCACGAGTCTGATAGTTGCGATAGCCCCACATGTGGCTAGCGCTATTGACCAGCCATGTCGAATGCAGCACAAACACCATTCTCACGGCCACTCCCCAAACCAGCCAACTGATGGCAATGGGCCATCCGCCCCAAGCGTAGCCCACAGCCATAATGACTGCTGATACGGCAACGTTCAGTGGCAAGAATAGATAGTTGAGTGCTCGCATGTACCAGTCTTGATACAGGTCCGGTGCCCACTTGCGGTAAAACTCATTGGAATCCTTGCCGCCCACACGATAGGCAAGCCAAAACACATGGCTCCACCATCCACCGTCATGTGGCGAGTGCGGATCACCCTCTTGATCACTGCGCGCATGGTGCAGCCGGTGGTTGGCAACCCACTGTAGCGGTGGACCCTCACCAGCTAAACAGCCTATCGTTGCAATAGTTCGCTGTGTCCACTTTTGAGTGTGAAAGCTGGCATGCGTCAACAAACGATGGAACCCTAAGCATATTCCCACTCCGCCACACAGCCAATGCAGAACTACAACTAGGGCAAGGGCGGACCAAGTGAATGTCCAGGGTGCAAACACCGCTCCCAGATGTACGATGGTTAACCAAATCGCTGCTTCCCAGTTGATATTGTTGCTGCGAACCGTATGCGGTCTGCCGGAAGTCCATCGGAGCGACTTGGATGCCTCGGAAGGAGAACCGCCGGACAACAATTCGGACACATCCTGATCGCTAACTGGCTTCAAGGCTGGCCCAACGGCCTGCCGATAGTGTCGGCGCAAGCTGCGCCGATTCTTCTTGGTCATTTTCCTGTTCTCTTGTACTAAAGTTACTAAACGGGCTAAGGTCTCATACCCCACCCCGCTGTCATTGTTTCCCATTGCGATCAAACCGTCCAGGTTGAAACGTGACGTGACCAAGCAAACAGCCCCCCCAATGCGGGTGGATCGCGTTCAGTATATGCCTATAAAACCTGCTTTTACGTAACTTAGGACAAAACAGCACACTAGAAAATTAACAAACACTTGAAGAAGTTCGCTGTCGACAAATCCAAAGGAACATCTATTCCAGCCTGTGAGCGGACCAGTGACCGTTGTCGGCTGACAGTAATACCAGGTGATCCCCGACAGGTATCAGCGCAATGCCGCGAGTATCGGGCGAGATTCGACAATGGTCCGTCCAAAGTGCATCGCCCTTCAGCAAATGCACCACCGCATTTGAATCAAGGATTGCCCAGATTATATCCCCGTTGCGTGGCCAACGCGCTGCAACGATCTGATGATGTTGCTGCCGGCCTTCAGTCGACTGCGGCAATCGATAGTGCCACTGAGTTTGCAAACGGGCATCTAACATGAAAAGCCCGGGTTGTTGATCTTCAATCCACCCATAGGCTAGCGTCATGTAACCGTCATTTGTTGCAGTGCCATACCATGGTCCGTCGTTGGGTGTGAAGCTTAGCTTGCTGACAAATGGTCGTGTTGCGGTGGCAGACTTGATACCGACTGCTTTAGAGGAAGAGACTGATTTAGTTGGAAACTGGATAGGCTGGATGGTCCCATCTTTTAGCGCCACGAGTCCTTGCACTTCCTCTTTGGAAACTTGTCCGAATACGATAGCCAAAGGTTCATCGGGACAGTTGCCCGATAATTGTTGTCGATTGTCTGGGTCCAGCAAAAGTATTTGACGACCTGTTGTAATCACGGCCAATCGAGGAGTCTTAGAACCGGTCAGTGACAACCACTGAATGTCAACCGCCGTCATATTGTCAGGTAGTTGAAAATGTGTCGAATGCGACATCACAGCATCGTACAGGTCGATCCGTCCGGTGCTGGACGCTGACACACAGGCGAAATAACGACTGCCTGGACTTGCGAGGACTGTTAGCGGCCTTGCGTGATTGAATTGCCAGTCAGTCTGCATCGACTGCGAGATCCGCAGATTGGAATCGATCTGGCTTAAGCGACCATCCGCCTGAAGCAACCAAGCGGTGTGCTGTCGGTCTTGGAACAGGCAACAAACTGGAGTAGTTAACGGCTCCTTCGCCAACTCTACAAGGCGAACATTGTCTGGCGAATACCTGTCAGGAAGCTGAGGATGAGTTGGCAGGTAGTCTGTCGCAGCAGCGATAGCCAATTCCGTGCGGTGGCGATTCAATGCCTTTTGATGGTCTGACACCAATTCTTTTGCCAAATCGTCACCCCGCGCAACTCGTTGAACCAGCGGTGCAAGTGCCAAATCCATCGCCGGATTGGTGCGCACATCGCGCAGTTGAAGCTGCCCTTTCGCGTCGAGCAAGATGATGGTCGGAGCTTCGTCGATTTGAAAAAGATCACGACCAGCCGCTGCACGATCAATCACCAGCGGTCCAGGAATCTGAAGCTTTTGCTGCAGTTCTTGAAAGGTCATCCCCGCTGGCGGCTCAGGCTCTGCCCACACCGTAACAAAATCAACTTGACCTACATCACTATCTTGTTGCCGAATGATCTTCGCAGCGGCCGCTAGCTGCTCGGCTACGATCCAGCACGCCGGGTGATCGGCCAACCAGACCAAGACGGACGCTTTGCGGGTTGCGAGTGGCGCGGACTGATATCCGATCTTACCCTGAGCATCGCGCAGCTGAAAAGCGGGTGTCAACTGGCCTAGTCCCCTCAGGTCGATAGCAGGAGGTGCGGGCACAAAGTGTCCAACTCGCAAATCGGCGGGCTTTGTAGCATCCTGATAATCAGACCAATCGATCGTCTGATCGATCCGAATCTCGCCGAATTCGATCGCTACTTGCAGTTGACTGACTTTGGGATCTTGCCGCAGTGTTTCAGGTAGAATCTGGACTGGTAGGTCAAGCCGTCTGAGCAAATGGGTTGCCTGGTCAATCCAGCATCGATGGTTGCCTAGATTCGACTTCAACTGAACGATCCAACATGAAGCGCCGCAAGCATGTCTCTCTGCTGACAATTCGAACTCCTGTTCGCTTGCATCATGAAGCCAACTTTCAAACGGCCTGACGGACAACAACAAATCCAACTGAGGTGGAAATCCGGCAGGCCCAGCAGTCAAATATTGAGCGACCTGCAAATCGCTGGTTAGCCATTCCAGGTTGACTTGTGACGGTAATGATCGACTGAGTACTTGATCCGCCAGTTCTAGGCGGTCGTTAGAAAACCTAGCATGCCATCGCTCATTGTCTGCTGGTCCTGCCAGTAGCTCATGGACTCGCAATCCCAACTTTCGGCGTCCATCCCAAGCAACCTGCATCGGCACTTGGTCCAGGATATTCTGGCCATTCAGTTGGTAGCTGACTTCGAACCGGGCAGAATCTTCATAGCTCTTTAAGTTCTTGTATCGATCCACACACCGTTGCAAAATCAGTCGCGGATTCATCGCCGACTGAACCAAACGTTCTGCAGATGAAGCTTCATCTTGCTTTCGCAAAAGTTGTTCGCTTCGATCACAACCAGCAATTAGCAATGCCAGCATCCAGAAGCCAAGCGTGGAAGCCGGGTAGTGCAACCGCCAATGTTCAACCGGGAATAACTTGTACCAAAACTGTCTGGTCAACATGTACAACGAATCTTACTACGAAATGCCATCATAAGTAGCTCTAAGCTCCAAACCCGCTCGGACTTCCGATATCGGGTTACCAATATTTTCCTGAGCGTTACAATCTTGGATTGCGACATGCCAAAACATTGTTTTGCTAGCGAATCCGCGATTCCTGCCGCCAGCATACTGGCCAGGACCAGGAAAAAACCTTGCTGCTGGATTACCATATCCGGCACAAGCGTCGCAACAGTTCTTGGCCGTTGGATACCATTTAGATTTCATTTTAGGAAGGTAAATCCTATCCATGGACCCCCTTTCCCAGGTCGTTCTCTCACTGCCCTTTGGCTCTCAGCAATGGACAATTCCGTCCGAAGGTGTCATTACCATTGCAATAGCAGAAGCGACATCGATCGACCTATCGACTGCCGTCGATCATGCGCTGTCAGCTCCTATCGATTTCGCTAGCGTTGACCAAGCGATTGTTCAAGGGGACAGTGTAGCACTTGCGGTCGATCCCGAGACACCCTGTCTTGTACCTGTGGTGGGTGCGATTTCAAGATGGTTGGTCGAGCATGGTACTGAGCCCCAGAACCTTTGCATCGTATTGGTGCGCGACGAGGGGGTGGCCCAGGCGTTGTCAGAACATCTTGATCGACTTGGGTTGAAGGATGTAACGATCTGCCTTCATGATGCGAACGACCCTGAAACCCACAGCTATGTTGCTGCCAACGATGAAGCTGAACCGGTGTACGTCAATCGGCGACTGGTCGATGCTGACGTGATCATCCCTGTAAGTTGTGCACGATCTAAACATGCCGTGGACTATCTAGGGGCATTCGGCATCTTTCCACTTTTCTCCAATCGAGAGACGCGGGGTCAGTTCCACTGCTACGGGCGCTTGGTCCAGCCAACTGGACACGACAAACTGCTTCATCAAGCCGATCAAGTGGCATGGTACTTGGGACTATTGGTTGGCGTTCAAGTGATTCCAGCAGCCGATGATCACGTAGCAGGTATTCTATGCGGCTCGATGACGGGGGTCGAACGAGCTGCTCAAGCCAAGTTGCTAGAGTCAAGGCAACAGTATGAATCATTGACTAATCCGGTCGATTTGGTGATTGCACTGGTGGACGGATCTGATCCAAGCTGGACAGGCGTCGCGCGCGCTTTGCAAGCGGCCAAGCGATTTTGTTGCCAGGGCGGAACCATCGTACTTTGCACTCAACTCCACCAACCAATCGGTGCATCCCTTCGAAGACTGAGCGATGCGCACAGCAGTCGGCCGCAGATCGAAAAGCGACTATCGCGTGACGCTGGTGACGATACGCTAGCTGCATCGGTCATACTCAACACCATAAGCGACCATCATATCTATCTAGTATCGGAACTGCGACCTGCGGCGGTCGAAGAACTTGGGCTGGGGGTACTAGATTCGGCAGCACAACTTGCGGGAGTGGTTCAACAACACACCCAAAAACTAGTGCTTCACTCCGCACAGCATCCTTAGATATTCGATCGCAGCTATTTCAAATACCTCTCGAACTTGCGGATCGTTGATCTAGTTGGTGTCGGAGATACCCAAACTGCGCTCGATGGCCTGAAGTGCCTTACGATGTTCTGCAGAATTCATGATCAACGCATGGCCCTTGCAAGCTAGCCCGGTTGCACTAGTTGGATTTTTCATCCCCAGATACCGGCTTTGCTGTGCGATCGTCAATGAGGTCAGGCGACGCGCCAGGTAGGCGGCCATTACACGTCCGGTAGCATGCGATCCAGACGTACGGTACGCTCTTGGATTAACGCCGTAGTACTTTGCCACCGCCGAAAAAACTTGATCAATCGTCAACCCATATCGAGCCTTGGATGTACGTCTGAGCGGCGACTTAGAACCGGAATTGACCAGCTTGCCGATCTTCTTGACATAGTCGGGCCCCCCCATGATGAATCCGCGTTTTGCACTTGCAAGAAAGTCCTCTGATTTTCCAATCCCTGCTTTGATCGCAGTTCGATAAGCCGCGAAAGGTTCCTTGCCTTTATTGGTACGTTGCCAGGGCTTAAATACTTCGTCGTAAGCAATCCAATCTGCTTGATCCGAACGGCGCAGGTATCCGGCAAGGCTACTGTACTTCCAAGCCTCAGGATTCTTAGCTATAGACTTTTTGCCAGCCCCTTGCGGTCGGCTGGGGCTTAAATGTATCCAGCGACTCTGCTCCCACAGATAACTAGAGTTCTCCAACAAGTAAGTCTTGTATCGACCCTGAAAAACATGGCCAGTGATTCCGCTGTAGCCAGCATACCAATTGGTATATCCAGTCAGCCAGTACTGCATGCCAGTTGATAAATTCGGCTCAGGCGTTTGCAATAGTAAATGAGCCTGTTGAGGTAGCAGACAATACGCAAAGACCTTCCATCCGCGTCGCATTGCTTCTGCACGCATGCCGCGAAGGAATTCTTGGTAATACACAGAATCGACAAACAACTGCCGATCTGGGCTACATTTCATAGTGATATGGTAGATGGCGTTTGGATAAAGAATTCTCAAAACTCTTGCCATGCTTTTGTCCGCCTTTGATTCATGTAGTATGGCGCGATTACGTACCGACTCGGGTCAAAAATTCCAGCGACGAATCGGACTAGATTTTCCTTCAACGGCAGCGAATTCTAACAGAAGGGAAATCAGCCACCAGTCCTACCATTGGAGACGTTCGGAGCGAGGGCAAATGATTCTCCTCAAATCGCCCCCCCACAAGAGTGCTGTCTCTCTGTCCCCTTAGGTAACCCCCACATGAGTGCCGCCTCTCTGTCCCCTGAGGTAATGTCTGTCCCTTTTGGGAAAGCGAAAGGCTATCTTGGGAAGGTGCAAGGAATTCTGCTGAATTCCACGACGGCAAATACTATTCTGCGGCTCGCCTAACGAGGGGAACTCACATGAGAAATATCTTTACTCGTAACGGCGTGCCGTCGACACACCAAATGACTGCCTGGATTCCCTGCGATGTCGGATCGGTCCTGGATCAACAGACCCGAGCAAAATCTACCTCATGCTGCCGCTACTAGAAGCGGCGACGCAGGATCACCAAACTGCGGTCTAGATCCAATTGAGCGTCCCCAGTTGCCATAGGAAGTTGTCTGGATAGATGTTCAACCATCTCAGTGACGGGTTCATCGTACATCTTGTGGATGGCTTGAAGCAGCGACTCCTGAGTAAAACCTCCGTGTAGAATACCGCTGACGACATCAGCAGAAATCAGAACCATCAGTTCACCACCATCAAGTTGCAACTCGGCGCTTTCGAATCGAGTGTCCGGTTGTAAACCTAGTAAAGTTGGAACACTCTTTAACAAACGGAACCCCCGTGGTCCCACCCAGTAGGCTTGCACAGAACCCGCCAACCCGTATCTGATCAATCCAGTGCTAGGGTCCAATTGCAAATATCCTATGGAACCGCTCCAATCACCGTCTTCCGCCGACCATAACAGGTCATTGACCTTGCGTAGGACCTGCTTGGGTTCATGCTGTACATTCCAGCAAGATTCCACGACTGTCTGCATTGTTGTCGCCACCAGAGCGCCGCTGATACCTGTCTGTTGGGCATCACCAACCGCTGCGATGATCTGTCCGTAGCGATTGAAATTCCAGGTGTGGAAATTTCCACCTAATGCCTGCCCTTGAAAAGTCCAGCCAGCAATATCAAAGTCGCGATGAAGTGGCTGGCTATCGGGAAGCCGTGTCGATTGAAGTAGGCTAGCAGCATCCGCGCTGCGACAGGTAGCACGGCTGCGAACTACTTCATCTGCTAGGATCGTACGCTCGATGTCCGCCAACACTTTGTCTGCGGTCAGCTTAGCGGTTTCAATATCAGCAGTCGAAAAATCTCTGACGTGTTGACTCCAAAGCCATAACGTTCCATGGGGCGTTGTAGGGGAACCAATGGGCAAGCACATTGCGGCAGCGAAATCTTCCGGACACTGCCACTGAGCGGCTAGGGCGGTATTTTCCAGCAGCACAGCGTTGCCTAACAGCGCCTCAAGATCGGCCATCGCACCACGTAGTGGCCTGGCTGGTTTGGCAAGCGATTGGATTGGCAACCCCCAACAACTGCGCATTTTTAGTTCGCTAGTGCATTCATCCAGCAGGTAGATCGCTGCTGCATCACTGCCGGTCTGAGCCGCCGCGCGTTGCAGGGATTCGTTCAGCTTGTCAGCTAACACCTCCGACTCGTCCGGTCGAATGGTCACACCGAGAGAACAAGCCAACTGAGCTTCCTGAGTGGCTACGACTTCTTCTGCCTCCTGCACCCTTTGCACTAAAGCATCTATCTGCTCCAGTAGCTGCCAGGCCGATTGCTCGCTGACCGCTGGCATATCCTCGGTCATATCTAACATGCCATCCATGGGCAAATCAGAGACTAACCGAATTCTATGTTCAAGAGGCGTTGCGGCTTGCGGTTCCCCACTTTGTGCTGCCCCCGACTTGCCTACCGCGCTGTGCGGTGTTGGTCCTGAATGCCCGGCGGAGGCAACTGAGCAAACGCGCCAACCAGTAGTTTGCCTAAAAACATCTAGCAAGGTTGACAGTTCATATGGAACTGCGTCCCCAGCCTTGGTTTGTGAGTCGCGTTGATCGCCAGTATGGAGCTTCAAGTGCGATGGAAATGTTTTCGACAATTTACGAATCCCTACCGGTGGCCAGCTCTTGAGTGTGAAGGGCATTCCAATAGCCCAACGAATATACCGTCCCCATTGTCCGGACGGAATTGCAGTCATTATCGGCCAGTGGCAAGATATTCTGGCTAGCAAAAGTCTAACGACAGAGTACAAAGCTTTCGAAAATAGAGTCGGTAGTAACGATTGAACGGACTTAGATAGCCTGTTCAGCGTTGACGATTTGGGTAATCTAACCTTAGTTAGGCTAGCGGCAAATGAACTGCGACTAGTCGCAGTGGGACTCGCCAGACTTTCTGTCTTTTTTAGGAATTCTGGCAAGTCCCACTACGATCAATTGATTAAAATCGACAAGCGATGGAAATGAAGCTGAAATGGCCAAGAATGCGATTCGCGATTTGTGGCAGCAGGGAAAGACGGTCATCAATGGGTGGTCGGTAATTCCCAGCTCATGGTCGGCCGAAATCCTAGCCAATGCCGGCTATGACAGCGTCACTTTGGATCTGCAACACGGGATGATTCACTACGACAGCGCAGTGCCCATGCTGCAGGCAATCTCGACCACTTCCGCGGTTCCGATGGCCAGGGTACCCTGGAACGAGCCTGGAATCATCATGAAGATGCTGGATGCGGGTTGCCTGGGGATTATATGCCCCATGGTGAATACTCGCCAAGAATGTGAGAAGTTTGTAGGTGCCTGTCGATATTTCAACGATGGAGGCTATCGCAGCTATGGGCCAGTGCGTGCCAATGTCTATGTAGGCTCAGATTATTTCCAACGCGCCAGCCAGGAGGTGCTGACGTTTGCGATGATCGAAACTGCCCAGGCTGTTGAAAACATCGCCTCAATTCTTTCTGTTCCTGGACTAGATGAGGTGTACGTCGGACCCGCAGATCTAAGTATCACCTACGACGGACGGCCAACTAGCGACTACGAAGGTCGCGCCGATCTTCTCGCCAAATTAGATATCATCGTGGCAGCTTGCCGACGTCACAAAATTGCAGCCGGAATTCACGCAGCCAGTCTAGCGCACGCCCAGCGAATGGAAATGCGAGGGTTCAACTTCATTACGATGCTTTCGGACGGAGCCTATCTTTCAGCCGCTGTGAAAAGAGATGTAACGGCGATGCGAAACCGAGCTGAGGATTCGGCTGTCGACAGTCGGAGTCCCTACTAAGGTATCCCATGCATCGAATTTGGATTGAAGAACCCGTTTTAGACAGTGTTCGTCCCATGCTGGATGGACTAGCCCAGATTGTGGGCCCAAACGCACCTCTCGAGCAACTGGCCAACTGCCAGGCAGCGCTGGATCCTGGGGTCCGTTGGGATGCTGCAAAGATGGATCGCGCGAGGCAACTTCGAGTGCTGTCGCGGATCGGAGTCGGCTACGATAACATTGATGTGCCCGCAGCCACCGAGCGAGGAATCATGGTCTGCTATACACCGCATGGACCTACGCTTTCGACCGCCGAACATGCTGTCGCATTGATTTTTGCAGCGGCCAAGACGGTAGCCTATGCGGATCGTGAGGTTCGAGCTGGACGCTGGCATACGCACTTCAGAACGCTCAAAGGCATGGAGCTGCGTGGTCGTGTCCTGGGTTTGATTGGTGCTGGTCGCATCGGAGGCCAAGTGGCTTCGATCATGCAAGCGGTTGGAATGCGAGTCATCGTATTTGATCCTTTTCTGACCGGTGAACAAGCTGCACAATTGAATCTGCAGCCGGTCGACAGCTTGGAATTTTTACTGGCGAAAGCCGATGTGGTATCGCTGCATGCACCGGCCAATGCGGACACTGAAAAGATGATCAATGCTAAGCGACTAGCGACAATGAAAAATGGGGCAATCTTGATCAACACAGCCCGTGGTTCATTGGTGGACGAATTGGCACTGGCCGACGCTCTGCGATCCGGGCATTTAGCTGCGGCCGGCCTGGATGTGTTCCAAAAGGAGCCGATCGACCGGGATAACCCGTTATTGCTATTGGACAACGTCGTCTTGACCGATCACATTGCAAGCCATACTTGGGCAGGCCATCACCGATTGTACGAAATGGCCATCAACCACATTTTGCAGGCTTTGCGAGGTGAAAGACCGGATTGTTTGTTGACTGAGTTTCGGCCAGGGTGACGACGCTGACGGCAAAAACATGGCATGATTGCTACAACCGTTAAGGCTCAAACGGTCGCTTGGTTATTGAGTTGAATCTGGTAGGAATCTCGTTGACCCGTTGGTTAGCCGACTATGCTGGAATTCATGGTCCAGCTATCCACTCAAATTGCAGATCGATTTTTTCTAAACGCCAGCCGCTGGGGATTCACCCTGGTGGTCTGTTTGGCCAACTGCTTTTCAGTCAAAGCAAGTGACTGGATGACATGGCCCGCTACATACACTCACGATGCTTCGGGTCGCCGAGTCGATCAGTACGCAATGCCGCAGGAGGCCGTGGGGCCCAACCGCTCTGACGTGGTGCGTAGCGGATTCCGCCATTACCGCAGTAGCTTGCAGGTCGGACAGTCGGCAGATAACTATCATATTACGGAACAGTGGGGAAATCCAATCGTTCCCTATGAGCATTGGAGATTTCCGTTCCGCCCATTTGGAGTACCATACGACGCCTGGGGCCCCCCAACTCCCTACGGAATGTTCTACGGTGCTGGCTTGGGCTTTCCAGTGTCCCCATGGGTCGGGGGTCACGGTGGCAGTGGTCACGGGGGTCCTGGCGGTTCTGGCTGTTCTGGCGGTTCTG
>DAIRSD010000084.1:0-8833 GCA_036804625.1 Aureliella sp.
AGATATGCTGGATCGCACTCAGGAACAGTTTGAATTGTTGGAAGCGGCTGCCATACAACACCCGGATGACGGCGATTTGCACTGCCTTTTGGCTCAGCTTTTTAGTCGTTACAACTTGACGGAAAAGTCCTTGCAGCATCTGCAACTTGCTGAGGGCAAGTGCCCAAAGGGGACACACATGCGCACTGGCGCTACGGTAGCCCTAAATCAAGGTCGGCTGCAAGACGCTAGAGATCTATTGATTCAGGTGCATCAACAAGATCCTCTGGACACTCATGTTCTGGATCAATTGGTCAATCTGGATCGTGACCTACAAGGCGATGATGCCGCGCTGCAGCGTTTGAAAGACGCCGTAGCCAAGTTTCCACACAGCTATTCCATTCAGGTGAGCCTGATACAGTGGCTGCGTAATTTTCGCGTCGAGCAGGCTGCACAGCAACTGGACCATTTTCTGCTGCAGCATCCAGGCAGTGCATGGGGTTGGCGTGAAGCGGCCATCGTGGCTCTGCTGACTCATCAAATAGAGGCTGGTCGAATTTTTGCAGACCGCGCCATTGAAGCAGACCCTCATAACGATACTGGGTATTATATTCGAGGACGCATTGCGTTGGACCAAGGGCAATTGGATCAGGCTGGTCATTGTTTCCGACTAGATCTTGAGAAAAATTGTGACTACGATTCGGCTATCGCTGCGCTGCTGGATACTTGCCAGCGGCCGGATGACCGCAAGAAGCAATTGGATTTTGTGCTGGATCAACTGCGGCTACAGACGACCTTTGGTTCTGGTATTTTGGCCTATCGTGAAGTAGCTGTGGGTAAGATCGAATCGGAAGCCATCCTTGCTGGCTTGGAAGAAGCACTTCAGTTTCGTCCGGACTTGTGGCATTGCTGGTCAGCTTTGACACATCAGCTTCTGGCGGTCAACCAGCGTCAGCGAGCGGTGTCGGTCGCAACATCGGCGACTGAGAAGTTTCCGCTGACCCCAAGGATTTGGCTGGATCTGGCGCTGGTGCATCGTGCCATGAACAACGAAACCGGCGAGCTAGGGGCACTTCAACATGCGCATCAGATCAATCCTCACTGGGTCGACGTGGCTCGTGAATTATACGACTTTAATTTGAAGCAAAAGAACTACCCCCAAGCAGAGCAGGTCATTCGGAGCGTTCTGAAAGCCGATCCGCGCAATCCGGTTGCCCTGGCTTCACTGGCCGATTGCCTTTATCAGTCCGGACAAAAGCAAGCGGCAATCCAACCGCTTCAAGAGGCATGTCAATTAGCACCCGGCTACAACTGGGCCTGGCAGACGTTGACCCAGTGGTCGCGCCAGATCGATGATGGCAGTTCGGTCAAACAGGCGGCTGAGTTTGTCATGACATCGCGCCCGAATGACCACCGTGGCTTTCTGCGATATGCAGAAACCTGTGATCAGGTTCCAGAGATTCCACAAGGTTTGCAGATGATCCAGCGGGCATTAGAATTGGAACCGCGTGATGTCGATAGCCACAATTTGAAAGCATATTACCTTGGCCGACTGCATCAATGGGACGAAGCTCTAGCCGCATGCCAACCAGCCATTTTTGGTGACCAATTACCGGTCGCCTTGCAAATGCGCCGAGCCGGAGTATTACAGCACAAAGGCCAGACGGCCGCTGCCGTTGAAGTAATGCAGTCCGCCTTGCGATTAGATCCTGACCATTATGCGGGATGGCATCAGTTAGCTGATTGGGCCGATGAAATTGGTGATTTGGAACTCTACAAGACTGCTGGCCAGAACCTTCTCCGGCTCAACCCACATCAACCTGTTCCCTACGGCTACCTAGCCGACGCACTGCTGCGAGACTCGACACCTGCCACTCAGGTGGAAAGCCGAAAGCTGGCTAAACAGTATTTGCTGACCGCGATTCAGATTTCACCGGATTATTCCTATGCGACGGGCAGACTGGTTGTCGCAGAATTGCAAGATAACGCAGCCGATGCAGCCCAGCAAGCGTTGGACTTGGGCGGACAGTATTTGTCAGACGGTTTGCGAGAGAGCTACCAAGTTCAGATTTCCGCTCAGCAAGCAGCCAACGATCCACAGGCTCAAAAGCACGTCATCAATCTACTTGTTGACTGGTGTCGAAAAGGGCCGCACAACGATTCCGCTCTGTTGCAGGCCGTGGATAGCTTTTCGCAAGAACTGGGCCAGCAAGCAATTCCCGAACTGGTTACTAAGATTGGTACGGCCTGCGAATCACCCCAACTGGGCCTTGCTCTGGGACAACTAATCGCTCGTATTCAGAAGTCGCGACAAGCCATTCAGACTATTAAGCAAATACCCGTTGGTGCTGCTTGGAATAGTGCTGTAGGACAATACCTTCGCAATATCCCCCAATTGGATAATAACAGTCAGCGACTGGACTCGATATTGAGCAAGTTCAGCAAGCCACTTAAACAAGATGAGACGTGCTGGGCTATCGTCTCGTCGACGCTACTGAATATGAGCCGAAACAATCAAGCGGTCCAGTGGACCAAAGATTGGCAGCAGAGGAAATCGCCAACGCTAGTTGGACTAGTCAATACGATCGCCTCGCGATGGGAGACCTTCCGAGTCGATCAGGCGCGACAAGCGATTGATTACGCTCTAGACCGATTACAAGATAGCGACGATGTTTACACAGTCAATTTGATTCATGTGTGGGCCGGACTGGATGCGATTTTAAGAGATCGCTCCGCGCAGGCCGTTCAACATGCGCAGAGCGTACAGCCGCGACAACTGAGTGGTTGGTACTTGGTTGGATACCAAATCCTGGTGACCGCCATAGAACTGCACCAGGAGGTCACGCAGAATCCGGCTAATGGCGCATCGGCCTGTGCGAAGCTTGAGCCCCTTCAGTTAGTTTCGGAACCTCGCTTTCAGCGCGATCGGTTGACCGGTTGGATACTTCGTCAACTTCAAGGTCAACTAGCCCAAAAGTCCGGACGAACCTGGTCTGCATGGTGGTATCAGGTGCGCGCATTTCGATTGAAACACAGTTGGTAGCATTCACCCGTGGTCGCGCCCTTCTAGGTTGCGAAACGATGCGTGATCGAGAAAGGACCTAGCCGATGCCCAGGACAAGCTGGAAGCGTTGTCCCCACATTGTTGCCGGACAAGCTGGAAGCGTTGTCCCCACATTTTTTGCAGAACAGAATGCCGAGATTCAAAAGCGCCAAGCCACCGCCTGACCGGTTTCGATCTGTTCACGCATCAAGTTGCAAAAGATTTTTTGGGAACCAATGGCCAACTGACCAGCTCGTTGTGCCGCTTGCACAGCTCGGGATGTATCACCACTGGCGGCTGCAGCCAGCGCTGCAGCAGCTTCACAAGACCAATCATCTGCGGCCAATTGAACAGCCACGGCAGCGTATTGATTGCCTTTAGTTAATTGCCGCTGATTGGGTGCCGCCAACGATGCGTTGATGATGGCAAGTGCCCGGTGCGCAGCGATTTCGTGGCCACCTGCCTTAAGAACCAATTCCCATTCTCGTTCGGCCTCTTTCCAGTTGCCCAGGAAGGCATAAACCTGTCCTCGGTGCATCCGTACTCTTGGATCACCAGCGGCCAGAGCGAGTGCTTGATTCATGTCGCTTGCCGCTTCACGTTGTCTGTTTAGCCTAGCATGCAACTCGGCTCTGGCTACCAATGCGTAAGCTCGAATCGCAGGAATTTGCACAAGTTCATTGATCAAGGGCTCTGCTTGGTCATGCCGATCCAATCGCATCAGCGTGATAGCACGTGCAAACTTGGCACCTAGATTTTCCTTAGCCGCCTTCTCTAACTCTCGCAGCGCTGCAAGGTGCAGCAGTTCGCTTTTGACCGATAACACGTCTGCCAGATCCCAGTACTGTACAAAAAGCTGCAAGGGCTTCACTTGCAAGTTACGAGCTTCATTTAATTGACCGGCTACTTCCTCCATCAGGGCCATGTAACGCTGGACTGCCAGATTCCCTGAAACATTGACTGTCTTCAAGTAATGAATCTGCATATCCACCTGTGTCCTAAGGGCTAGTAGGCCGTCTGCCATCTGCTTGACTCTTGCCGCTTTGGGGTCTGACCGAAGCGTCTGACGCACATCATTGGACAAGCGCGGGATCGGGTTGTCCCATGGATCCCCCGTGTGCGTTATTGTGCTTTCCACTGGCTTTTCCCATTGGCGTTTTAATTCAGCTTCGATAGCAGCACCTTCCAGTTGGCCGCTCACTATCCTAGCGCTTTGCAACGCCTGTTCGCTCAGCAACTGCTCGATGGTCACTCGAGTCTCCGCAATACTTTGCATGGTCTTCTGATAATTCACCATCAAATCTTGCTCAGCCTGCTTTTGACTGCGAAACTTGCGATCTAGCTCTTGAGTCGACTGAACATAGTTCATGCAAGCATCAAACGCAGTCAACGGAGGGTCCGCCTGAAGGGGTGTTGGCTGGTAAAGCAGCCATCCCAGTAGCGCTAGCAGTCGAAAACTAGTGCCCGGCGACAGAATGTCGAAATCAGCTTGGATCAGTCTTTTCATATATCTTGCTCTTTCTCGCGTTTCTTCCCATAATTAAGGCGGTGGGGTGAAATCCGAGCAACTACTTCTCTCAAAAAGGCGAATCCCATGCCAGAAAAACTCTTCTGCCTGTCTAACCTATCTCTCTGCATTGTTGCGTCTCTTTACACACAGTCACTGGCAGCGGACAAGGCGTCCAAGGATGACTTGAAATCGTCGCCCCAACCTGTCCTGAGCGATTCGACATTAGATGGGTTGCAGACCGACGATTCTACTCCATGGCGCGATGGTAGGTTTAAGTTGCAGGACAGTTGGTTGACAGCGGAAGAATTATCCGAAAAACACAAGGATACCGAATACGAACAGGTTCGTGAGGCCCAGTCGGTCGGTTCTGATAGCGACCTAGCCCTAGCCCGCTGGTGCAACTTGAATCATCGAACAGATCGTGCTCGAGCACACTACTTCAATTTTCTGCTAACAAATCCAAATCACCTGGAAGCCAGACAGAATCTGAAGCATGTCCTCGTTGACGGCAACTGGGTGGATCGCGATTCTCTTGATGTTGCTCGGCGCTCGTTTCAAGAACAGTTGAACGATCTCGAAGAGTGGACTCCAGTATTGCGAGGCATTCTTTCGGAGATCAAGTCGGGGAACACGAAGCGCATGGCCGCTGCTCTCAAGCGTTTGGACAACATGGATGCCGAAGCTGCGCTTCCAGCTCTTGCTTTATTTGCGGCGAACGTGGACAAGGACTTGGCAAAACCTCTTATTGGTCGAATTGAACTGATTAAATCGCAGGATGCTTGTATGGCGCTGGCTCGCGTTGCGCTGGCGCATCCCGACCCATCGGTTCAGCAAACTGCCGCTCAGGCGATCAAGCAATATCCTGAACATTTTTATGTCCCTGAACTGCTGGGCTATTTGCAGACTGACATGCAGGTAGCAAAGAAACTGGTGATGTACCCCGATGGCAACATCACCTTGGAAACTGTGGTCTCTGGTGAACTACGTGATCGCAAGTTACAGCATCGCGCTCATCAGGTTATTTCGATCATCGCCAGTTTTTCCTCTAGCAGTAGAATGACTCTAAAGCAAAAAGTCTCTGCAGAAATTGACATTTGGTCGCTGTATTATAACATTCCGCAATCGAGCCCCGAGTATTTTTCGGATTTTGCATTGGCGGTCGAAAATAATTCCAAAAATGGATTTTCAATTGACGGCTATGTTCCTAGAAACGTTGCGGTGGTAACCGCTCGAAACCTGGAAGAACAGGGAAAGCAATTGGAGCGAAGTGTCGCACGTCAGAATCGAATGCATATGGAACGAACCAATCGCGTATGCTCGCTATTACGAACCACTACTGGTCAGGATTTGGGTGACGATTCGCTACAGTGGTGGGCTTGGTGGAATAGCCATAGCGAACGATACGAAGATCGCAAACAGACAGCGATTACTTACGAAAATCGCTCAGCCCGATACCGCGTGGCAGCTACTCATGAGTCTAGCAATGCCACCTACCAAGCTGGTCATGATTTTGGTGAAACAACCATGCAATATTCGTGTCTGGTTCCTGGCACTCTGATTCAAACGGAAACCGGCTTGAGGCCCATCGAACAAATTCGAACGGGCGATAGGGTGCTGTCCCAGAACGTTCAAACAGGAGAAATTGGCCTTCAGGCGGTGATGACCACTACGGTTAGGCCTCCCAAGGAAACGATCGTGATCGGCACCTCAGGCGAAACGATTCAGGCGACTGGTGGGCACTATTGGTGGGTGGTCGGAAAAGGATGGCTGCGAAGCCGCGATTTAGAGCCTGGGATGCAATTGCAACGAGCCGGTGGAACGGCACAGGTTACCAGTATTGAACTGGATCCCGTAGATCAACCGACCCACAATCTGATCGTGGATCACTTCAATACCTACTTTGTCGGAAAACAGCGAATTCTGAGCTACGACAATTCGCTTTTGAAGCCAACTCTTCAGACTACTATCGGTTCCGTGAGTCTGAAGTCGGTAAAGAAGTAGGCCTATTCGGAATCCGCTTTTCGCGCCCACTTACGCGATCATCAATAGTGATGGCAATTGCCTAAACGGCTGGTTATTGCCAACAACGATTGATAGTGTGCTTATGAAACGGTTTCTTTTCGATTGCGACGCAGCTGCCCGCAGGCTGCGTCGATACCGTCGCCCTTGCGCTGGCGAAACATGACATTGATCCCAGCATCTAACAGTATCTTTCGAAAGACGTTGATGTCACTGGGGCTTGGGGTTTGATAGGGCAGTCCCCCAACTGGATTGTACGGAATTACGTTCAGCATACTGATTCGGCCGCGTAACAAGCCGGCGAGTTG
The DNA here is from genome assembly GCA_036804625.1 of Aureliella sp. Classification (GTDB taxonomy): domain Bacteria; phylum Planctomycetota; class Planctomycetia; order Pirellulales; family Pirellulaceae; genus Aureliella. Next base: position 6,860 of record DAIRSD010000084.1, read on the forward strand.
CTCTGCATGCTTGGGTCCATCGTTCAGACCAGCCAGCAAGACGTATTCAAAGGTGATGCGCCGGCTGGTTGCCTGAAAATACTCATCGGCAGCAGCCATGATGGCTGCGATGCCGATCTTTCGATTGACTGGTACCAATCGATCACGCAGTTGGTCGCTCGGCGCATGAAGACTGATCGCCAATTGATAGGGCGTGTGATGTTCAGCAAGTCGCTTGATGGCCGCAGGAATGCCTACAGTACTGATGGTGATGCGTCTGGGACTGATCCCTAGCCCTTGCGAATCACTGGCTACTTGCAAGGCGCTCAGGACCGAGTCTAGATTAGCCAGCGGTTCACCCATGCCCATCATCACGATGTGACTTAGCCTTTCTTCTTCAGGCAATAGCCGCTGCAACCTGAGCATCTGCGCAATAATCTCGCCGCGAGACAAATTCCTGTCGACTCCATCCAGTCCGCTGGCACAGAAAACCCAGCCCATCGCACAGCCCACCTGGCAGCTGACACAAATGCTGCGCCTGCCCTCTTCTCGCAGCAGCACACATTCGATACGCCCGCCGTCGGCCAGATTGAACAAAAGCTTTTCAGTTCCGTCAGTGGACTTCTGATGAGCGGCCACATCGGCGGTCCATAATCGGAAATACTCCGTCAGCTCCGCTCGCATCTTTTGTGGCAAGTCGCTCATCGAATCAAAGCTCTCGGCTCGGCGGCTGAGCAGCCAACCGTCGATTTGCTTGCGCCGAAACGATGGATACCCTCGTTCAGCCAGCCAAGCCTGTACTTGTTCGGGGCTCTGGTCCAACCAGTGGGGGCGATGGTCGTCTGATGAGAAGGGTGTTTGCATGGAGCTATTTTGATCAATGACTGCAACTGTTCAATAACAGTGGCACAGGAAATTCAGCCTTGTAGGGCAGATAGTCGTCCCCCCTCTATCGGGATGCAATCAGCCTGAATCTATTGGATTTCAAATCGTTGTCGCTAGATCCCTAGTGACTCACCGTAAATTGAGTCATTGAGACTTCGCAGATTGGCGTAGTGCGCCACCATCTGACTTTGGTATTACCTGATTTCTGAGCAAAAGGTTGGACTAGTCGGCTTTTGACATCTATTCCGATTTCCCGACTCTTAACTGAATTCCTACTTCCCAGTTTTTCAGTGGTGAGTATTGCCAGTAATACTCGATAAATCATTTGACGGTGATATGGAGATGCCCCGACGACATATCCCGAACGAACGACTTACGGAAGTCGCTAAACAAGGCAAGGTAGCCTTGGTCCCTTGCATTTTGTGCAAGCACCTATCAATGCAGTCAAGTACCATGGAAGGGTACCCACAATGAATCGGTTGGACAGAAGACACTGGTTAAAGTTTGGTTTCGCATTAGGCACCTCGGCCATTGTCTCCAACTCGCTGCAAGCTCAGTCGCCTGATGCTAGCAATCAAGAGCCGGCCTATCGACTTTCTCGAGCCGACGTTGCCGGACGTGACCCGGCTCATCCGCTAGATCCCGCGTTACGAATGGCACATGAAACGTTGCACTACATTCGTGAGAATATCGTTGACTACACTGGAATCGTCATCAAGCGAGAGCAAGTTGATGGTCGTGTGGGCGATCATGAATTCATGGGGATCAAAGTTCGCAATCGCAAAGTTGAGAACGGTGTGATTCGCACTCCATTTAGCGTATATACGACATTCCTGAAGCCCAGTGAAATGAAAGGGCGAGAAGCGATCTATGTTGAGAATCAAAATGATGGCAAAGTCGTCGCTCACGAAGGGGGCATGAAAGGCCGCTTCATACCAACGGTGGAACTGGACCCCAATGGCATGATTGCCATGCGTGGCCAGCGATACCCGATCACCGAACTGGGAATCGAGAACTTGTGTGTCAAGCTGATCGAGCGTGGTGAGCGAGATCGCAAGAGCGGTGATTGTGTGGTCGAACAAAAAATGGTCAAATTGGGTGACAGACCCG
>DAIRSD010000084.1:8843-13207 GCA_036804625.1 Aureliella sp.
CGGTCCTTCACCCTGTTCAGAAACCCGAGTTGGATTTCCACCGAGCCGAAATCTTTATCGACGAAGGGCTGCGTGTGCCAGTGCGTTACGCAGCTTACGACTGGCCCAAAAAGCCAGGATGTGAATGTCAGGTCATCGAGGAGTACACCTATCAGAACCTGAAAATTAACGTCGGCCTAAAAGACAGCGACTTCGATCGCAAGAATCCTAAGTATAATTTCTAGGCCGTGAATCCCTTTGTAGTCGCGACCTTCTAGCTTGCGAATAGATCATGTGGTCGCGACCTTCTAGGTTGCGAACTCTCACGCTAAACGCATTGGACAAACTAGAAGCTTGTCCCCACTTCCTGACATGCATTGGACAAGCTAGAAGCTTGTCCCCACTTCTTGACATGCCTTGGACAAGCTAGAAGCTTGTCGCCACTTCATGAAGCCCATTGGACCGTGCAACAAGCTCTGCTATTTCCGCAATTCAAAGGGAGGAAGCTTCTTGGGAACGGCCATGTTGGACAGAGTTACGTATTTGGGCAATCCGTTTTCAAAGGGCGGATAGTCTTCACCGTGAATCAGCGGATACAGATAATCCCGACACGGATCGGTGATTCCAAACCCATCGGGGCTGATGTAGTCGCGAGGCATAAACTTCTCGACGTTGGCTACCTGGGACAGTGGCACATGCCCTACCTCCCAGACGTATGGCCTGGACGATTTGCGGACCACTGTGGGCATCACCGAATTGTGGCCTGCTAGCGCGAGTTCAACAGCCGCTTGACCCATGGCATACGCCTGATCGACATCGGTCTTGGACGCGATGTGCCTTGCCGCTCGTTGCAGGTAATCCGCCACAGCCCAGTGGAATTTGTAATTGAATGCCTGCTTGATCATGTTGGCCACTACCGGAGCGGCACCGCCCAGTTGCGCATGACCAAACGCATCGCGCGTACCTTGTTCGGCCAAGAATTTTCCGTCGGGCCAGTGACAACCTTCCGAGACCACGATAGTGCAATAATCATGCTGATCCACTTTGGCCTTCACCGATGCCAGAAAGGCTTCTTGATTGAATTCGATTTCGGGGAAAAGCGTCAGTACAGGAATTCCCTGATCGGCTACTAGAGCACCGGCGGCTGCAATCCAGCCAGCATGCCGCCCCATGACCTCCAGGACAAATATCTTCGTGGAAGTTTTGGACATCGAACGAACATCGAAAGATGCTTCCAACGTCGAAGTGGCGATGTACTTGGCCACCGATCCAAACCCAGGACATGTGTCAGTGATTGGTAAATCATTGTCGATTGTCTTAGGGACATGAATGGCCTGGACAGGAAATCCCATCTTCTCCGAAAGCTGAGAAACCTTGTAGCAGGTATCAGCCGAGTCACCACCGCCGTTATAAAAGAAATAGCCAATATCGTGGGCGCGAAACACTTCGATCAGACGCTCATATTCGGCACGATTGGTTTCTAAGCTCTTTAGCTTATAGCGACAGGAACCAAAAGCTCCAGCCGGCGTGTGGCGCAGCGCAGCGATAGACTGGTCGCTTTCGGTTCCAGTGTCGATCAACTCCTCGACCAGTGCTCCAATGATGCCGTTGCGACCAGCGTAAACATTAGCAATTTTATCTTTGGCCTTGCGCGCTGTCTGAATCACTCCGCAAGCCGATGCGTTGATGACCGCGGTAACACCGCCGGACTGAGCGTAAAAAGCGTTTTTGGGCATGAATCTTACTTTCTATTACTTACTGCAGAATGATGACACTTCGGGAGGGCGACGCTCCTGCGGAGCCTTCCTGGGCTGCCGACCAACGTTCACAAGCAATGTTTGCTGTGTTCGCGGCCCGCAAAAGCTCGGCAGGAGCCTCGCACTCCCGTTGCCCCCGGTGCTGCGCAAGGTGGCGATCAGCGAGAGGTGTCGAACTTCGTTTAATAAATGCTGCGGCATTTTATTCGATTCGGGCAAGATAGACCAGCCGCAGTGGGATTGCAAAACAGCCTGGACACAATCTTACGCGGATATTGAAGGGTCCCTGGAAATTCATGAAATTGTGTCGTAGCAACGATCAGAACTGCGAAACGTCAATATATCGGTATTGTCCTCCGCTTTGCTGAGCCAACTGCTGGATCCAGCCGCTACGGCCTGTGCGATTGCCCTCACCGAACTGGATGCAGTGGAGGGCTGTGGCCCCCCGAGCTGCTCGCGTCAGGATGTTCTCGAGTTCTTTGACGGGCGGTACTGGAAAGTCGGCATCGGTCAAGAAAAAGATCACATCGGGGTTCATCGCGAGCGCCATGCGAAGAGCGTCGATATGATTGGTGCCACCAACGGCTGAAATATCCTGAATAAACTGGGCTGCGGCGGTTTTCACCACCGGTTCACCTCGCAACAACTTGGGGCCACCTCCTGCAAAACCTCCGTATGGCAGTGGCGTATCGTTATAAAAAATAATTTGAAACTGATGCGTAGGCCCCAACGATTGGATACTCTTCAGCAATTCGCTTTGCGCACGCCGCAGCGGCTTGCCCTCGTAGCCATTCATGCTATCCGAGCGATCAAAGACGTAAACGAACCTCGAGCCTTCACCCTGTACTCCAAATACCTCGGTCGTGACCGGCTTGCCTCGACCGCCCTCGGGCAGCGCCACGTTGCCGTCGCCCAATCCAAGGTTGCCGCTGGCGGCTGAGTCGCCTGCCGAATCAACAGCAGCTAAAAGGCTGCTCATCAGCTTGTCTTGTTCTGCGGCGGCTGCGTCGACCCCGGCTAGTCCTGGCAATGAGGCTTGCATGGACTGGCTATCTGATGGCTGCTGGTCATCCGTTAGATAGTAGCTCTCTTCTCCTGACGGCTGATACGCTACCGCTATGCCGACAGCTCCACCGCGATCCTTGGATGTACCATTGGTTGGCCCAGTCCACAAAATGGCCAAGGCCAAAAACAGTATGGTGTGCAACACGACCGATAGCAGCCAGGCTGGCAGACGGCTGTGTGTCCACTGGAAAGTCGTACCTGGGATTGAACGGCGCGTCAAACGCTCACTTTCGCGGCTGACCGTTGGTTCCTTCATGGTCGTCCTGCAATACTTTTTAATCAAAGGGTGAGGCTGTCCAACTAGAAGTTAAGTTTTAACTGCTGATCATCGTCCTTGCGACCAAACTCACGGTACATCAGACTGGGCTGGATCTCATGATTGTTTTGGTATTTGCCAGCACTGTATTCGACCACATCGCCGACCAAGGTGTGATAAAAAAGCTGGCAGACCTGAGTTCCCGCGTAGATCCTTATTGGCTGCACAGCAAACATCTCTATGGTCCAGTGTCCCCGAAAACCCACGTAGCCAAATCCGGCAGAAACCTGAACAAAAAGCCCCAATCGCCCGAGCGAGCTACGTCCTTCGAGCATCGGTACCAAGTTATGCGTCTCGGTATGTTCGATGCTACGCCCGAGATAGATCTGATTAGGACTCAGCACCAGACCGGAGGGCGGAATATGAATGCGACGGTAGCGGTTGGGCTCCTTCATGTCCAACACCACCTCTTCGTATACCAGTAATTCGTCATGCAGCGTCAGATTATAGCTGTTGGGATTCAATTGTCCGGGATGAAACGGTTCAATCTTGATATCGCCACCCAGTCGGTTTTTGATTTCTTCGCCGGTCAAGATCATGACTCACCGCCACTGGTGCATGTAGTGTTACTTAAGCCCAGAATCCGCCTAGCGCTTCATCCAGGCTAAAACGTGGGGACAAGCTTCCAGCTTGTCCAATAAATAGTCCGACAATAGTGGGGACAAGCTTCTAGCTTGTCCAATACACAGCCCAAATAGTGGGGATAAGCTTCTAGCTTGTCCAATACACAGCCCAAATAGTGGAGACAAGCTTCCAGCTTGTCCAATACGCTTGGCCTGATCATCATGCAACCTGGAAGGTTGCATCCACAATAAGGTCGCATCCACAATGCTCGAACCCCAAGAATTGGCCCGAAAGTAGCACTAGGATGAAGATTGCCTGGCATCTTAAATCCCTAATTGAGAAAGTAGATCTGCGATTCGGCCAATGGAATTGGTAAGCTGGGGATGCGAGTGTTCAAAATGTGCGGTGGCCCGTTGGAGCCTCTCAGCCAAGCCCAGGGAACTGATGTGCTGATCATCCAGAGTAGCGCGAATCTCCAGAGCGGCCTGACGCAATCTTTCTCGCTCAGAATCGTCCAAATTTTCTGCGCTCAGTAATTGCTGATGCAATTGGTCAAGCGTTTCTTCAAGTGCTTTTCGCATGAAGCCAAATCTCGTGGGGGTGGGAGACCATATACAACATATATTGTGCCGCTCTCAACCATTTTCTAAGGTCCAATATAACCTGTTTAACGGCGAGCTTCG
>DAIRSD010000085.1:0-13197 GCA_036804625.1 Aureliella sp.
GACTTTTTGAGGCTCCATTTTGTCCGCTTCGCCTAAACAAATAAGTTGCTGCCATACAGCATAGGCTGTCTGAGCATCATTTTGACGAAAAGCCTTGATTAGCTTTCGATAATGGGCTTGCTCAGACGATTCGATCAATGATTTAAGTCGATGGAACCATCGTGTTAGCAACCTTCGTTTCCAAAAAACAACTGCGATCAAAGAGCATGTGATAGAAACGGCCAACCAACGAAGATTCGTAGTATCGCCCGCTTCGACTTTTTCTGAATTTTCGGGGAACGGCACCTGCAAAGTTAGAGCGGGAAGAGTCTTGGATTCAAGTCGATTGGTTGTCGGATGCCACCAGTAATAGACCAAGGCAGGAAGGATATGTATTCCGGGCTTCTGAATCAGGTAGGTCAAGACGTCTTTGCGATGTCCCTCAAACGCGCCTCGCGCAGTTCGATCACTGATTTCAGGAGTTGTCGCATAAACGCGAATACCTGCTGGCGCGGTGTCCGGTAGTGGTGCGAGAGCCATGCCCGGTACAGCAGCGGCGCGTTGGCTTACGGTTCGCCTGATGGTATCTCCCACCTTGACGGTAGCTGGATTGAACGACCATTCCTCGACTAAAACCAATTCCTCAGTAGTAACAAGATACCCAAGCTCCTGCGTACCCGGAGGTCGCTTCAGCTCTATTTGAACGGGCGGGACACTTACTTGAGATTCGGTAATGGGGCCGGTAAATCCCACTCGGGTCGCGAATCGAGCCGGGAATGATGGTATCTTCACTTGGCCAACTCGCTGCGAAAACAGGGCGAACTCGTGTGTCTGGACAAAGAAACTCTCTCCGTCCACATTGCGAGAACCAATGACCGGATTACCAACCTTGATCAGCAAGGCCCCAGATACTTCGGGTAGATCAAAGCTGGTGGCTCCAGAAAAAGTTCCCCGAGTACGAAGTTCCACCAGGATCGGAATTCGCTCGCCTACCCAGCCGTTAGGCTTGGCAACATCAACAGAAACAAACGAACTGTCCGCCAATGAAGGTGCTGTACTAAGGAACAGTGCTAACCAAGAAAAAATCGGCGGAAATAGGAGTCGATCCGTAGCAATTGACCAAGGCGCTTTGGCCCTGCCCATTACGGTGCCATCATCATGATTGAAGCTTTTCAAATTGTCTAATCTCCCTGACCTGTCTTAATGGCTTGCTGATAAGCAAATTTAGCCCGAAGAAAATCGGAAGGTCGCGTTTGGACACGGCGAAGCCACATCGCCTGGATGGCGGCATCCGACATAGCCTGCTTTCCAGCTGTCTCGGTCTGCTGACCCTCATTCTTTGCACTTTTGTCGAAAACAATCTTGTCAGCTCCGATTTTTTGATCGCCCTGATCACTCCCCGTTTGTTCAACAAGCTTAGCCCGGGCCTGAGCCAAATCGCGATTCTCAATTGCCTCCGTCCATTCCGGTCGGCCAGATATCGCGAGGCTGTAACATTTGACAGCTTCTTCATACTTGCCAAGCATAAGCCATGCGTTGCCAGCGTTGTAATGGGCTTCGGCTGTGTCTCGCCGGCTAAAATGCTGTAAGGCCTTCTGGAATTCACCTGCTCGATACCAGGCCACACCCTTCCACTGCGAATCTTGAAACACCTGGGCTGCCTCCTGGTACTTGCCTTGTCGGAAATATCTTTGCCCCATCTGATCCGGTGAGAACCATAATTGTGACCAGTGACTAGTGAATCCCAAGTATAGCAGCCCAGAAAAGATCGCAGCGGAAGCAGCCAGTATGGTCGATCGCATGAAGCTTGGCCATCGAACGCCTGTTCCCACTTTCTGGCTCGAAATTGGATTTGTCGATCGCAGCATAGACATCATCAGTCCTCAACAACTTCGCTTCGAAACAGAACCAACACCATCAAGCCAATGAGAGGTACCAACCACCAGCCTGCTTCCTGCCAACTTTCACCGTCTTGCCCGCTATGAACTTTGGGTGCAGCAGATAGTCGACGGACAATGGCGCTAATATCCCTACCTTCAGCATCAAGCCGCTCGACAGGGGCCTTCAATACCTTACTTGCGGCAGCCAATGAATCGTGGTACTGTGTCCCCAGCGCGTGAATCGCCAGAATCTGCACGTCACCCGCATTGGACTTTCGCCACTGCTGTAGAATTCCCAGATCCGCAGTAATGGAGTCTGCCAGTACCAAGATACCAGCAACTTCATCGCTCCTGGCGAGCAGTCGGCTGGCCTCTTCAAGAGCCAGATCGAGCCGATCACCGGCAAGCGGCATCACGTCTGGTGCGATTTCTGAAGCCATTTGGGAAACAGCTTGGGTGTCGCGGGTCGGTGGAAGAACCCAATGCGCCGATCCAGCATAGGCCAACAAACCTAACGGTTGTCCCTTGCGCTCCTGGGCCAAGTCGATGATCTTCATTCTCGCCTGCTGCATCGGAGACGGATTCGACAAAGAATCGCTCATGCTGCTGTCGGCCTTCAGAAGAATGATCAGTGATGTGGCATCTTGTGCCAGTGGATTTGGCTCCAGTTGCCAAGTAGGTCCTGCGATGGCTACTGTGGCCACTAGCCATCCTATCAGCGGCAACCAGCTTTGGGCTCCGCTACTTGATTGTCGTCCGACAACAAGTGCATTCATGAGTGCTGGATCCATTTGACAGCGCCAGCCTAGCAAGGGATCTTGTACCCGATTCCAATACCACCACACGGCCACTGCAATCGGCAGTAGGATCAGGCCCGTAGGGCGAATGAAGTGAAAATCGCGAAATATTTCAAGCATGATTAGTTCCAGATGCGAATCGTTGGGCGAGTACCGCCAGAGTCCGCAGTTTACATCTAATATGACTCAAAAAAAGGCAATGCTTCATGAAGGTGTCTCCGGCAAATTGCTACTGGATTGCGATTGTTGCATTTTCAGCTCGCCGGTGACTGGATTCACGCGTATCGTTGCAGTAGCTTGCGTTGGCAATACCAACCTGTGCCCAGCATATCCAGCAAAAAGTTTTTCAGACATCCAGAATGCTAGAGCCACCAGTAGGGGCCAGAAGTAGAGCTCAATGCGTGGCCGGTGACTGATGACATCGATCTGACGCGTTTCGATGCGGTCCAATTCGTCATAGATCCCAGCTAACTGCTGTCGATCGGCGGCAAAGAAATAGGAACCACCTGCCTGGGTTGCCACGTCGCGCAGCGTGATTTCGTCCAGCTTCTCCTCGCCAACTGTGGTTGGGTCTCCGATAGCCACAGTATGAATTCGAATACCCCTCTCGCGGGCAACACGCGAGGCTTCTGTCGGTGGCACTTGGCTAGCCGTATCATTGCCGTCGGTCAATGCAATAATCGTCTTGGCAGGTGCTTCGCTGGTATCAAATAATGAAATACCCAAACCGATCGCATCTCCGAATGCGGTGCGAGGCCCCGCCATGCCGATACCTGTCTCGTCCAATAATTGGCGAGACAATTCCAGGTCATCAGAAAAAGGGGCCTGCAAGAATGGCGAGTCGCCGAAGACGACCAGTCCAACACGGTCTCCCTCGCGACGTTCTAGGAAATCGCCCAAAACTTGTTTAACTGCCGTCAATCGATCTACAAGCTGACCTGTTTCGCTGGTGAAATCTTCTTGGCGCATCGAACCCGACAGATCAACCAATAGCAAGAGATCACGAGTCGGCAGGTTCTTCGTCACGGGAGGTTTCAACCATTGCGGTCGAGCCATCGAAAACAGTAGCGATAGCCAAACAATGACCAGTCCGCCCGTCGATAACCACTGCCCGCTGACCTGCGTAGACAGCGGTTTGCCGTCCACCGTCGCCAATAGGCGATCACCGAACGGAACTCTAATGGCGCAACTGGCGACACGCCGCGGTGGCGTGATAGCCCTCACCAACCACGGTAGTGGTGCCAAAGCAAACATCCAGGGATATAAGAGCGTGAACACGTTGAAAGCTAATGCTTGTTATTTGAGGTTATATGATTGGAGATCCAATGAGCTGCGTAAGTCTTCAATGGCCGTAAATCATCCAGTTGGTCCGTCTCCCGATAGACGCCTTGGCTGAGTTGTTCCCGCACCGAGCCAGGCATGGGAACGGAACACCGTGACGCAAGCCATTCAATCCACTGACCCCCTGTCAGATCGGCGACGACAGAGCGAGGCACCACGGCTAAAGCGGTTCGGCGGAGTAGTTCGGCTATGGCAGTATGGCATTCCAGTGTCTCTAGCTCTCGCAATGCGGCTCGACGATAGGCACCTGCGCGGTAGCGTGCAAACAATCGGTACACCGAAACTAACACTGCAATTGCGAGAAAAAACAATACACCAAACCAACCGGGCGCTGGCGGCCACCAATCAACCGCCTGTGGTAGCGACAGATCATGCAACAGGTCGAGACTAGTAGCTGGCAGTGGCTGATCTGGAGCATTAGGCATTTTCAGTGCAAACTCCGAGTACCAAAGAACGTTCGCACTTGATCTACAATGGGTTCAGAGGTCGTGATGGGTAGTACGGGAACTCGAAGAGCGCGGAAGACCGTTCTCCAGTGTTCAATCAGTCGAGAAAACGCCTGCTGAAAGTCCGATGCGAATGACGCATGATTCGGCACGCGCAGTCGCTTGCCCCTGGATTCTGCAACCATCCATGGCAGCGGCTGAAATTGCGCTCCCATTGGATCATAGATGCCCAACACCAGCATGTCGTTGTGAGCGGCTATTTTTGTGGCGTGTCGTTGCGTTTCCTGATCGGCACCGTCCAGGTCGCTGATCAGCACCACCAAGTAGTCGTGAACGGCCCGGCGGCTAGCGGCTTCGAGTGCCACGTTCAGAGTAATGTCACCACTTGTAATTGGTGCAAGTTCTAACGCCTGGTTGAATTGTGTCACTTCTTGCAGTAGTCGCATCACCTGATTCTGACTCCGATTGGGGCGCAAGTCCACCAGTTGGGACTCACTAAACACAATTCCACCCACGCGATCACCGGAGGCAAGCGTCCGCCACGCTCCCAGGGCTGCTAATTCTGCTGCCACTACCGACTTCATAGCTCTCCGACTGCCAAAAAACATGGGGCTTCGTTGGTCCACAATGAATAAAACAGGACGCTCGCGTTCCTCGTTGTAGACTCGGACGTAGGGCTGGCGAAGTCGAGCTGTAGCTTTCCAATCGATGGTACGAATGTCATCTCCTTGTGCGTAATGCCGAAGCTCTTCAAAGCTCAAGCCTCGACCGCGCAGGCGAGACCCATGTCTCCCTGCCAACAAAGAGCCGACAGGTTGACGCGGCAGCAGCGAGAATCCTCGAGCATCAGCCTTCAATCGAATCAGGTCATTCAGCGTGATCGATACGATACCGCTCATCGGTCAAGCTCGCTCGAAAAAGTCAAATCGCATCGACTAGAAAAAATTCAGTATCAAACCGGCACTATATCAAAATGGCACTACATCAAACTGGCACTACGCATTTTAACAGCTCCCCGATTACTTCGCTTCGAGTCTTTCCAGCGGCTTCCGCCTCGTAGGTCAAGTGAACACGATGCGCTAGGCAAGCAGGCGCGACGAAGCGAATGTTCTCTGGCGATACAAAGTCTTGGCCAGCCAACCAGGCGTGGGCTCGAGCTGCAGCGTCCAGCGCGATGGTGCCGCGCGGGCTGGCCCCCAAGCGAATCCACTTGGCCAAGTTGCCTCCGTAGCGCTCTGGCTCGCGAGTTGCAATCACCAAATCTACCATGTATTTTTCGGCGGCTGGCGCGACATGCACCGAATTAACCTGACGACGAGCCTCAAAAATAAGATCCTGAGAGATGCGAGTCGCCACTTCGCTTTGAGAACCTGCACGTTCTCCACGAACCAACTGCAAGATGGCTGCTTCGTTTTCTGCCGGTGGATAGGGTACGTTGACATATAACAAAAAGCGATCCATTTGAGCTTCAGGCAGCGGATAGGTTCCTTCCTGTTCGATGGGGTTTTGCGTAGCCAGCACCAAGAACAGGTCTGGTAACTTGTGTGTCTTGCCTGCCACCGTGACTTGCCGCTCTTCCATGGCCTCCAGCAAAGCCGCCTGTACTTTGGCAGGAGCCCGATTGATTTCATCAGCCAATACCAGATTGCCAAAGATTGGCCCTGGCTGAAAATCGAAATTGCCGTTCTGCTCACGGTAAATCTCAGCCCCAGTAACATCCGAAGGCAAAAGATCCGGCGTGAACTGAACACGGCGGAAATCACTTTCCACCAGTTGGCTCAAAGTCTTGATCGATCGAGTCTTAGCGACTCCAGGCAATCCTTCCATCAACACGTGCCCATCCGCAAGAATAGCGATCAATAGACGCTCGACTACGTTGTCTTGACCGATAATCGACTGACTGAGGTTTTTCTGAAGCCGACGAATTTCGTTGAGTGTTTGCATTGGGCATGACTTATAGATTGATCTCAGTGAAAGAACTCAGAATTATCGGAAAAACCATGACTAATGCAATACAAAACTATCGTTACTGGCATATTTACAGTCGAGTTAGCATTGGGCTCGGAATTAATTACGGCTATTCCCTTCTGAACTTTCAGTTCTTTTAGCAAGTTATTGATGAAACAAGGAACTGCGAGTTCGTCACAAACACTCGAGGCTATTGATGGGAGCTATAGTTGAATTCGCTATTTCAATTCTAACGATTCAGCAGAGTCGGAGACCAGAAGCGCAGGAATCATTGCAGTATCCGCCCACTCTCTCGGCATCTTCGACTGGCTTGACGATCCAAGACTAAGGCCACAATAAACGCAGTGTCCCAACCGGCTGCCTTGTCGATTGAAGTGTACGCCAATCAGGCTAATGATCGCAAATAGTTGCATGGCTTGGAACATCGAGCAATTCTCGTTAGCGTCGATTAGCGTTATTCGCGGGCAAGATTCCTTCCAAATCTGCTAGTAACAAAACTTAGTCGGCACCATTTGCTTTAATTCGCCCTTTCTAAGATTTGCCCTGTCTGGCCTCCTCCCTGCCCAACTATCGGCTATGATGATATCTCCCATTTGTAAGATACTTATATTCATCTACGGAGCGTGACACCATTTCCGATTCCGATCCACGAATATTCTTTGCTGCCGAGCGTACTTTGATGGCCTGGATTCGAACGGCCGTGACCTTCATCGGTTTAGGATTTATGGTCTCGAAATTCGGTACTTTTATCAGGATGTTGGCCGGTCATTCGAGCGGCAGTAACTTTGCGTTCTCACTACTGATTGGTGTGGGGTTAGTTCTGTTCGGTACTCTAGTGATTGCGATGGCTGCCGTCCAGCACCGGCGATTTGTACAGAGCGTAAGCGCTGCTGATTTACCCAAGGGATACTCAACGGCATTCAGCTCTTCGATAGCAATATGCTTGACGTTCATGGGGGGGTTGTTGGCGCTCTACTTGATCTTCAGTGCTCGCGATCTATCTCTCAACTCAGTGAACTTGCATTGAATTGCGTCAGCTCAATTCGGCGGCTTGAAGATCGCGGGTGCTGTAATGTTTTGGCGGAAACAATTTGAATGTGTATAACCGATTCATTGATTGGCCATAAAATGCACGTCGTACCAGGAGATTACAGATCCATGAATCGAAGGGGCCATTTGTTATTGGGTTGTCTTGTAGTCTGGCTATGGGTCACTGGTAACGTTGTTGCGACAGACCCTCTGCCCTCTTGGAACGATACCTTGCCTAAGCAAGCCGTTGTGGCATTTGTGCAAAATGTTACCCAGCAGGGTAAAGCGGGTTTTGTACCGGTTTCTGACCGAATCGCCGTCTTCGACAATGACGGCACCTTGTGGGCTGAGCAGCCCATGTACTTTCAAGCGATGTTAGTATTGGATCGCATTCGGCTTATAGCTCCCGAGCATCCGCAGTGGCAAACTGAAGAGCCCTTTGCATCAGTACTTAAGGGCGATATGAAAGCTGCTTTTGCGGGTGGTGAACATGCGCTACTGCAGATGCTGATGGCTACTCACGCTGGGACTACTACAGAAGAGTTTGAGCAAATGGTACTCGAGTGGACTCAGCAGGCGCGACACCCTAAAACTGGTAAGCTTCTTACTGACATGGTGTATCAACCTATGCTGGAACTGCTGCAGTATCTGCGAGACAACTTATTTAAGGTTTATATCGTTTCGGGAGGCGGCATCGAGTTCATGAGACCATGGACAGAGCGCGTGTATGGGATTCCACCTGAGCAGGTCATTGGTAGCAGTATCAAAACCCGATTCGAGATCCGCGACGGCAATCCGGTCATTGTCCGATTGCCTGAGTTGAACTTCATCGATGACAAAGCTGGAAAGCCTGCCGCAATCCAACATCACATTGGTAGACGACCACTGCTGGCGGTTGGCAATTCCGACGGCGATCTTCAAATGATGCAATGGACGGCCGCAGGATCGGGGCCGCGCTTCTGCCTCTACCTGCACCACACGGATGCCCAGCGGGAATGGGCCTACGATCGCAATTCCCACGTCGGGCGGCTTGACAAGGGTCTAACCGAAGCTGTCGCCAAGGGGTGGACGGTAGTTAGCATGAAAGACGATTGGCGAACCGTATGGCCAGAAGCCTCTGCTGAACCGGCTGATACCGTCAAGCCTAGCCTGGTTGGTAAATGGTTGGTCGAAGACATTCGGGGAGCCGGTGTGCTGGACAGACTACAGACAACGCTGCAAATAGAAGCTGATGGTGCAGTTTCAGGGAACACCGGTGTCAACCAATATTGTGGCCAGGCGATCATCGACAAGAATCAAATCAAATTTGGCCCCTTGGTCTCTACTCGTCGTGCTGGCCCTGAAGCGGCTATGAAGCAAGAATCCCAATACACAAAGGCACTGGAAGAAACAGCCAGTCACCGATTGGATTCCAATGGGCAGCTCCACCTGTTGGATAACGAAGGCAAGATCGTGCTCAAGTTTTCCAGGATGAATGATTAGTGCCTTTTCAAGGCTGAATCTTGGGGGTTGTGCGTAGTGGTCGCGACCTTCCAGGTTGCGAAAAGATCAGCCAAATGCCATGAGCAAGTTGGAAGCTTGCAGTGCCATGGACAAGCTGGAAGCTTGTCCCCACATCTAGACAAGTGGACGAAACTGAGCGACAATCTTGCAATTGGTTTACGTGTCGTTTTCTCAACGAGAATTCTTGATGTTTAATTCCTCGAAGTTAGTAGGTGTATTTTCTATCTGCTTGACCCTCGGCCTTTCTCAAGTCTTTGGGCACGAGGGGCATGGCCATACTCGGGTAGGCGAAGGTGGTACTGTCAAGCATTACCTTACCGAACCAGTTCACTTGGCTGAGGTCTTTGGGGCGATAGCACTACTCACAATAACAGGCTGGTTGGCTTACCGTTGGTTTGCTGCGAGAAACCACTCTCACAAAGTAGCTCCGTGAGATCTGCTCCATCAATGCTCAGTTCATCCACTTGTCGCAAAATGCTGAAGACTTAGCGGCTGGCGCGTCGCACACCGATCAACACGTACCCTGGATAGTTTTGCAAGGCTTGGAAAGTTGCCTCCTGGCTTGTCATGGCTGGGACCATGACTGAAATTGGGTGCCCAAAGACGCCCGGACCAGGAGCAAGTCCGACTTGCCAAATACTAACCACTCCGGTCGCAGCAGCTAACAACTGCAACTTCATGACTTCTATCTGCCTCTGCTCCGCCTCGCGATTGGCCTGGTAAGCTCGTGCTGCTGCTTGCACCAAGAAATCTTGTTCCGACTGACGTGACGAACGAGATGATTCACTTGTTTGAGTGTCATGACTGGCCACCCAGGCATCCCATCCAGGTTGAAGCACTTTCTGATCCTTCTCCGAGAAAAGGAAGAAGGGTACTCCAACCAGGTCACCTGTTGCCAGTTGCAGCATGACTCCCTCGAGGGTATAGCTCTTAGGCTCGGCTCCCAGTCGAATTGCCCAAGATCTCAGAGACTTTTCATCGGGCAAATCAGTCTTCTCAAGTTCAGAAATAATTCTGAGTACGACTTTTTGATGAACTGGATCTAAGCTGGAAAATTCAGAGCCATTGACTTGGACTTTTCCTTGTCGGCGCTGAATTACCATATCCTTGCGGCCAAACGCGCGGACTCGTCCCTCCACTTTCATTCCGTTCTTGCTGGTCCATAACTGCATCTCATCGGCAGCCTTGCGCTCCGCCTCTCGCACCTCTTTGGACTGAATGTACTGTCGATCCTCTTCAGATAATTCGCCCAAGTCCACTGCCACCAGTTCGCCCGAGGATCTCTTCAGCACGACCATTTTGTCGTTGAAGCTAACCACCTGGGCGGTCATTTCGAAAACACCCGTCGAACTCTTCCAAACTCGCTCAGCCGCAAGTGAAATATTGGCAGACAGTAGCGTGCCGAGGGTGAATAAAACAAGCCGCAACACAGAACGCCTCCGTTAGAACTTTAGTTTTTTGAGTTTCAGTACCAGGAATGCCGGGACTAAAAATCGTTAGGGTATTTGACGCTCATTTGACGCCGAACATCGCCCAGTTGAATTCGAAGGCTCTGCATGACCGCCTTGGAATCATCCAGGGCATTGGCAGTTGCCTGAATTCTAGTTGCCTGCTGGACCGAGGCTCGCGTTTGACCTTGTTGACGATAGCCGTACCCTCCTCCCATGCCGAACTGATCGCCAGTTAAAGTACCGCGATCTTGCGATTGTTGGCTGCGTGTACGCGCTTCTGCTGAGACCAAGACTTGCGAAATCTCTCGTAGACCTGCAGAGACACTACTGCTCAATTTGAATATTTCTGGATCGGTGCGAGCCAAGGAAAGCATGTCAATTCTATCGGCGTATTTATTGAACCAGCGCCCATAGACATTTGCATTCTTGCGGCGTGGATCCTGTATGTATTCGTCCAGTTCTTTGAAATAGAGTTGCAAAGTATCGATATACTCTCGGGTGGCTCGACCCATGCTGATCTCCGTTGGCGATTGAGTGCCGGGTCTGGTAGATTCGGTCAGTTGAGCACGGACAGGTTGATTGACCAAAAGACTTATCTGACGCAGGCCGGTTGTCGTCATTGGCCCCTGTAAAACCAATCTCGAAGCCTCAGAACGCAATTCCCAATTTTGAATATCATCGATCATCAACCCTTGATTCGAAAGAACCTGCAGAACCAGTTCTTTGCTAATCCTATCCAAGCCCGCAGTGCCCTGCCGGAAATCTATTCGCAGTGAGCCAACAATTGCATCTCGCACCGTGACACCCAAAGTGACACCCTCTAAGCGAGAGGCCGCATCAGCCAAACCTTGAATGTCAGAAGCTTTGAGTCCCTCCAAACCGAGAAGCCGAGAGCGTGCCTCTGAGGCTGAAATGGCATTGGACAAATCAAATGCCGCAATCACATCCGCATTGCGGTCGGCAAATCCAAGTGCGTCATCAAGATACTTGCTTAGTCGTGGACGCCCCGCTTCTCGGTCCTGCACCCAGCGGTGGGCGGCTTGGCGATTTGCCGGGGCCATGACGCCTACTGTGTTAGGCTCAAGCTGAATCAAATAATAATCACCAGGCATACTTACCGCTTGCCGCCCTGCCAGTTCGGCAATTTCTTGACCATTCCGCTGCGCGATGGACTGCAAGTTGATCGAAGAAGTTTCGTCATAAAATATCCCAACCGTCCATACCACGCCCATGCTAGCATAGTCGACTTGGCTGGCTAACATGACCCGTCCCTTATCGGTTGGCACGATGCTCAACCCCCGTTCGAACGCTCGAACCTGGGATGCAGCCCAATTCTCACGGACAGCCAGCGGACTGCTGAAAATTCTGGAAGGATTGATCAAAACTAAGCAATTCGCTTGATCGGGAACCCATTTTGAGTCGGCACTAAACTGAGCGTTAACCTGGAAGGCGGTGATCAAGACCAACACCAAATAGACAGAAGCCACTATGGCATGATAACGAGGCATTGATTTCACCGCTTCAGTAAAACAGGTCGCTCAGCCAGTCGGCTAGGGTTCCTTGGAAAGATTAGTCGGATTCGGATTGACTCTTCAAACGCAATTAGGGTACTTCAATCCAAAAGCCAAGACAAGCCACCCCTCATTGCAGGGGGGGTTAAATATCAACAGTCAGTAGAAGACAACTTACGTTCTAGGACGAAACAAAGTTCTTGAAAGTGTGTTTCCCCGATCTGTTTTAGAGGATGATCGATGGTGAATCAACGACGACGATCTGAAGTTTTAAATCTAGAGGCAGGATGAGTCTTTTAAGACTTAGAAACATGAATTGCCTTCACTACAGTTCGCTAGTCAATTTGCTCAGTCAAGATAGACGACTATGGCTAGCGCTGTTGGTTTGCGCCATGGGCTGCCTTCATTCCAATCGGCTAATCATTGCACAGGAGACAGCAGCACACAGCAGCCTTGTCGAGACTCAAGGCGAATTGGCGAGTGTTGAACGAAGTTGGGCTTGGAATGACGCAAGCGATGCTCGGCATTCTATGGACACGTACGAAAGACAATCGCAATCGCCAGTTTTTGGGTTTGCCAATGGATTTGTACTAGCCAGCCCAAACATGAATTCCTTTACTAGACGAGACTATCCTTTTTCGACGCGTCTGACTGGCTGGATGCAATTGCGGCATGCAATCTTTGAATCCGATGGTCCCAACAGAGATCGCAACGCATTCTCGCTGGAGCGCATTCGGGTTGGCGTCGATGGACATGCCTATTCGCCAGATCTCCAATATACGCTTATCCTGGACGCCAATAGCGATCAGGCGGTGCAGGTCAGTTTCCTGGACGCTTTTGTCAATTACGATTTTGGTCGTAATCTGTTTAATCTGGATGCAGGACGCTTTGGATTTCGATTGGGCAAATGGAAATCGCCGTTTAGTCGTTCCCGCGAAGAGTCGGCACGTCGTTTTCAATTCACCGAGCGATCGGTTGCCAACCTGTTTTTTGACATTGGTCGAGCCACAGGAGTGTCCCTGTACGGTGGCAACAATCTCTTCTCGGTACCCTCTCATTTTGAGATCGCTCTAATCAATGGAATCAACACAGGGCGGGATGCGGCTGTGTCCGCAGATGATTTGGATCAAAACTTTGGTTGGTCAGCACGAACCAGTCTTGATCCACTTGGGGCATTTGATGATGGCGAAAGCGATCTTGCCTGGAGCTAGGAAAGTAGCTTGCGTTTGGGAGCGGTGGTGGCCGGCACGCAAGTTGATCGCGAAGGGACCAGAGAATTTGATCGTCCCAGG
>DAIRSD010000086.1:0-245 GCA_036804625.1 Aureliella sp.
GCAGAAGTCGTATTCACACGATAGGCTGGCATCCCAATCCTTTGGACTGGACTAAGCATGCTCAAGCCGTTCTAGTTCCAAGCATTTACGAAGGTATGCCAAACATAATCTTGGAAGCCATGAGTGTCGCCCGCCCCGTGGTCGCATTGGATGTGGAGGGGGTTTCTGAGTTGCTGGGTGTATCACCGCAACAGATCGCTGCGGCTGGCAACCTAACGCAGTTCATCGACTTGAGTATCGCTCTT
>DAIRSD010000086.1:255-13100 GCA_036804625.1 Aureliella sp.
ATTTTGAAAGTGCGTGCAGTGAGCATCGGCTGGAGGACAAGTTATCGCTTTACGAGCAACTTTACGGAGAGATTCTGATGGCAGATCACGGAAATTCCATGTTGACCTGAACTGCGCCGCGATGAATTCAGCTTGCGTTTTCTGCCGGTCGCGGCATGCTAGAGACCACTTGATCGATCAAACCATAACTGACCGCTTCATCAGCGGACATGAATCGATCTCGATCCGTATCCCGCTCGATGGCTTCCATGGTTTGGCCCGTGTGCTTAATCAGAATCTCGTTCAGCTTGTGCTTGATACGCTTAAATTCTGTGGCATGGATCAAAATCTCTTCAGCCGTACCCTGCATCCCGGCCAATGGTTGATGGATCATGATGCGAGCATTGGGCAAAGCGTATCGTTTATTCTTGGCACCTGCCGCCAACAGTACAGCTCCCATGGACGCGGCTTGACCAATGCAGTACGTGGCAACATCACAGGATACAAATTGCATCGTATCATAAATCGCCATACCTGCTGAAACGCTGCCACCAGGCGAGTTGATATACAAATGAATGTCGCTTTTGGGATCATCGGACTGCAAGAACAGCATTTGAGCGACCAAAGCGTTGGCCACTTCGTCGTTAACCTGAGTTCCCAAAAAGATGATGCGATCCTTCAGTAGCCGACTGTACACATCGTACACACGTTCTTCGCGACCACTTTTCTCAATCACATAAGGAATATTGGGCATTGGGACACCTGCATCAGAAAACAAATGGTTAAGGCAGCTAGGCAGACAGTAAGGGGTCGACAATCGGCAGGGTTCTAATGAACCAAATCTGATATGGCTACCTAATTATTATTGCCATTCTCACTGGACTCGACTGGTGGTTTGGTCAAAATCTCGTCCACCAAACCATACTCTTTGGCTTGCTGGGCGGTCAAGAAAAAGTCGCGATCAGAATCATGAGCGATCTGGTCGGCGGTTTTCCCACAAGACTCGGCCAAGATCTCATTCAGCAGCGAACGGTAGCGCAGGATCTCATTGGCCTGAATCTCAATGTCGGACACCTGCCCCGAGACACCACCGGCCGGCTGGTGAATCATGACGCGTGAGTGAGGCAAACAATATCTTTTACCTTTGGTGCCACCAGCCAGAAGTACCGCCGCACCACTAGCAGCTTGACCGACACAGTACGTTGCCACCGAACAGGACAAGATCTTCATCGTATCCAGTATCGCCAGCGTGGCAATCACATCGCCACCAGGGCTATTCAGATAGAAGTGAATGTCTTTTCGACGATTTTCGCTCTGCAAATAAAGCAGCTTCATGACTACTTCATTGGCATTTCCCGTATGGATTTCACCTTGCAAGAAAACAATTCTGTTTTCCAGCAACAGATCGCCTAGAGTCAACTGCCGCTGCCGCTGATAGCTGGTAGCCGCGTATGAATCCGATATCTGACTCAACTGAGGATCGCTGAACAACGTGTACTCCTTTTCGTCGTATTGATTTATCTTGTCTACTCGGACTTATCGGCTTCGGGCAGCTTGGCCGCCCCTGGCACTACTGGAGGTTCATTGTCGTGCTTGGCATCTGGAATGTCGGCAATATCACCAGAGATCGTAAAATCAATGTCCGATTCGTTGCGCTTCTGAGTGAAGAAGTCCTCATCTTTAATATCTGTCAACTTGGCTGCCGCAGCAATTTTCTCGATGACCATTCGCTCGACAATCTGGTTGCGAACCGCATCCATCTGACCCGTTTTCTCCAGGCGGGCACGAATCTTACGAACCGTTGAATCGCTCTGTTCGGCAATCAACTCAAGCTCTTTGTCATAGTCTTGTGGGCTAGGTTCAAGCTGCATGTCTTCAGCGATTTTCTCTAGTACAAAATGCTCCCTCAATGCTGCGATGGTCGATTCCCTGGCATTGCGACGCGCGATGTTCACGTAGCTGGTGATCTGGTCTTGTGGGAACCCGCTACGCTGAAGCTCAAGTACCAAACGCTGCATTTCGCGATTCGTCTGACTACGAATCAGCGATTCAGGCAGCTCCCAATTGGCACCAGCCGTCAGGATCGCCACAACTTGCTTTCGCAAAGCCTGCTGCTGGTGATAACTGAACTGCTTTTCCAGTTCCGTTCGAACAAAACCACGCAGCTCTTCGGCAGTCTCGAACCCAAGCGATTCCAACGTTTGGGCACCAACGTCTTCGATGGTAATTCTTCGGATCTCGACGATCTGAAAATTCGCTTCGACTTCTTTGCCTCGAAGCGTCTCATTGGCCGCCGAATCAGAAATCTTGACGGTAGTAGAGAACTGATCTCCTTCGACCTTACCTGAAATCAACTTGCCAAAACCATCGATCTGAGCGTCGCCGAAAGACAGCTTAGGCCGCACCCGAACCGACTCCTCTTCAAAGCTGGCGACCTGCTTGCCGTCCAAAGTGAAAGTTGCATTCAAAACGACTTGATCTTCCAGCTCACATCCACCGTCAACTGCTTCACCCGAAGTGAATCGGCTGAGTGTCTGAGTCAACTGCTGATCCACGCGCTTGTCGTCGATATCGCAAACCGGTCGCTCCAAAGCCAACCCTTCCCATTTGGGAGTATCAAACTCTGGACGAACCTCGATACGAAACTCATAAACAAAATCGCCACTTTCTGGCAAATCGACAGACTCGTACTCAAAGTCCGGCTCACCAATGGCCGAGAAATAGTCACCGCCAGTGACCAACTGCAGACTGTCCATCACCAAAGAACTTTTTACCTGCTCGGCAACCTGCTCCTTGAAACGGCTTTCCACCAACTTGCGTGGTGCCTTGCCAGCACGAAATCCAGGCAATTCAGCCTTAGGCGAAATTTCGTCGAATGTCTGCTTGTAATAACGGTCCACTTCAGCGCGCGGGATCGTGACCACCACATGCCGCTCGCAAGTCGATTTAACTTCTACCTTGACATCAACCTTCAGTTCAGGCTTCTCGTTTTCCGCAACCGCGACGTCTGTTTCCGTGCTAGTCATGACTTTTCTTTCCAATCCAGCCGTCATCAACGGCCAATTCGATCCAACCTACCCGCATCATTCAACGCGCCAGGTGCCAACCACTAAAATATCCTGCAGCTTCAAGATCCCTGCATGGCTAGGTCCAACTGCCGCCAATGGAAAAACGGCACAACCGGTAAGAGCGGGCGATGGGATTCGAACCCACGACAACAACGTTGGCAACGTTGTGCTCTACCAACTGAGCTACGCCCGCGACTTCAACTCGAATATCAGGCCCACAAGCCTAACCACCGAGTCGTGGTCAATTTCCAGTCTGCCGTTACTATTCCATATTGACGATTTTGAACCGGAAGCAATTCTGCTATAACCTTGATTAACCATATATGTCAATCACTGCAGAACCCGATTTCCAGTCCGATGAACAGTGAATGTACTCACCAATCCATCAAAGTGGCCAAATTATAAAGCTCGGCCTGCTGTACGCAAGGCAGGTTTGCTGAACTACGGATACTTCATGCGACCATTTTCCCATTTTCAGGCCTGAACCTTGACAAATCCTATGATTGAGTACCTTTCTTTCACGACCTGTTACCGAAGGAAAAAGCCTTCATCCTGGGATGGACAGATCGACCCCAGAAACTGCCCCCATCGGTTGGCACGGTATCTCGTTTCCGCGATTGCTGGTGTTGTGGCTTGGGCGTGCTTTCCACTAACCCTGGCAATTGCTGGGCTTACAGCCTCGGAAGTGGTGGTTGTGGTCAATGGCGACTCCCTAGACTCGCGAACCATTGCTAACCACTACGTCAAATTGCGTTCGATTCCGGACGTAAACGTCATCGTCCTGGGAGATGTCCCGTCTTCAGAGACGATCACAGTAGATGAATTTCGAGAAAAAATCCTAAAACCGCTACTCAACCAAATTAACCAACGCGGTCTTGCGAGCCACGTTCAGTGCATCGCCTACTCGGCAGATTTTCCGACTGCGATTCAAATTGACAAGGACCTAGCCAAGTTAAAAGAGAAACTGGAGATTTTGACGCCAATCGGTTCGATTACCAGTTTGACCTATACCTACGAATTGACGGCTGCTGGCAATCCGAGTTATGCCATGCCCGAAATCAATTTTTACTCCCGGCAGTCGATGAAGCGTTATTTCACCTATCCTGGTAGCGCTGAATCCGAGGAACAATGGATCTCGATTCAAAAGCTCAGCTCTAGGCGTCGACACAACGAAGCCTACAAGCAGTTGCTGGAACTGATTAAGAAAATGCCCAACCAGTATCCGCTCAGATATCTGGCGGCTGCCGAAGCTTGCTTGGCGTTAGAACCCGAAGCATCGGTACAACTGCTGGAATCTGCCATCCAAGCTGGCTGGAGTTCGGGCGGCTACTTGAAAAGCGATGATCGGTTTAAGAAATTGCGAGATCGCGATGACTTCCAATTGCTGGAGATTCTATTGGACAATGACAGCGGAAAGTGGCAACCCACGATCGGCTTCAATAACCGCGCACAGTGGGCTCCCAACGGAGTGCGTATGCTTGGACCAGCCAGACCAGACCATCCTGGCTCGCGTTATCTACTAAGCGTCATGCTGGCCGTCACTCGTGGTGGTGGCACAACGGTAAAACAGGCGATCGACGCATTGACCCGCGCGGCCCAAGCTGATTTTACGCATCCCGACGGCACTTTCTACTATTCAGACACCACCGACGTCCGAAGTGAGACGCGAAAGCCGTTTCGTGACGAAGCAATCGCCGAGCTTAAACGGCTCGGCTTTAAAGCAGAAATCATCAAGACCCCTTTACCCATGAGGACAAAATCCATCTTGGGCATCCAGTTTGGAACTCCAAAATTCAGTTGGCTGCCGACTGCCAGCCAGATGGTTCCGGGGGCCATCGCCGACAACCTGACCAGTTACGGCGGTGTGATGACCACTCCCAACAGTCAAACAACGTTCAGTGAACTGATACGCGCTGGCGCGGCCGGTAGTTGCGGAACGGTTACCGAGCCATTCGCCCTTGCCTTTAAGTTCCCTTCGCCATTCTTGTATGTTCACTATGCCCAAGGTGCCTCGCTGGCCGAAGCCTTCTATCAAAGCGTCAACGGTCCCTATCAATTGCTGATCGTGGGCGACCCTCTTTGCCAGCCGTTTTCTAGCGCTCCCAACCACCCGATCGATACCAGCCTGCGACAACTGCAGCCTGGCGAAACACTCAGCATTGCACCCAGCCTAGCCGGCGTGAAATATGGCGACTGGCTGGCCATGCCTAAACCAGCAGGCCAGCGCAAGACCGCATTGGCCACCAGTAGATTGGTTCTGCAACTAGACGGTTCCAGCCCACAAGGCGGCGCGGTTCAGCCCAAGGTCAATTTGGCCCTGAAGGATGTTCCGCCGGGATACCATGAGGTGCAAGTCCTTCAAATCGCCGACGATCCGTTGAACCAGCGCTCGATGACTACGATTCCAGTTTGGATTGGGCCCGCCAACAGCATCCAACTTTCGGTCGACACCACAGGAACATCCTCTTCGACAGAATCTGCAACGCCCACGCAGGATCAACCCAAGCGGTTTTCAAACAAATCTGGCCCCATCAGCGTTTCTATCAAGGCTTCCGAGGGCAGCACTGAATTGACCCTACTCCATCGGGCCGAAACGGTTGCTCAGGCAGATCCGACAGCGAAAAACTCGGCAAGCTTCACTGTCGCCCCTGAGAAACTTGGATTGGGTCCAGTTCGACTGCAGGCTCGGGCCAAGACTGCGGACGGAGTAACGATTACAAGCCAACCCGTTTGGATTGAGGTGACCCCCTAGATCAGCGGCACGTCATCATAGCAATGGTGTACCACCTATGGTGAAACGCTAAATCTAGTTCCGGCCTGCGACAAGCTAATTTTTTGCATTAGAATGTCGCCTCGAATCGACGAAGCTGGCGTGAGCAAATTGCTTTGCCATTTTTCCGTTGACTATTTTCATGATGATGATCTTCTTTTGGGATAGGAATTCCTAGTCATGTCCAATGGTGATTCACGCCCGCGACGGCGACGGCGCGATGAGCATTCCAGCCCGAGCGCGAATATTTTAGACCGTCAGCCACCCTGCGACGTGTCTGCAGAGATGGCCGTGCTGGGCGGTATATTGCTGAAACCGGATATCTGTGATGATCTGGCCCTTATCCTTCACAGCGAAGACTTTTACGATGATGCCAATCGCAAACTATTTGCGCACATGGCGGACATGGCCGAGCGAGGTCAACGCATTGACATCACGCTTCTGGTCAATCGCTTGAAAAGCGCTGAAGACTATGAATCTATAGGCGGCAGCGCCTATTTGGCCCGATTGGCCAACAGTGTACCCAATGCGGCCCACGCTGTTTACTACGCAGAAATCGTACGACAGAAGTCGACTCTTCGTCGTCTGATCGACACTGGGACCAATATCCTAAAGGACGCCTACGACGAAGCGACCGATCCCAAGGAGTTGCTTGAGCGTGCCGAGCGGCAAGTGCTGAGCATTCAAGAGACTCGCACCAGCCAGACAGCCGAGAGCATGAAATCTCTGCTGGAAAAAGCGATGGAGCGGATCGACGCCAGAATGAAAGGCGAGCATGTCATCGGTGGCGTAGACAGCCACTTTAGCGGCTACGACGAACAGTGCGGTGGCTTTCACAACGGCGAACTACTAATCTTGGCCGCTCGCCCTAGTATGGGCAAGACCGCATTAGCGCTCAATATGGCCGAAAACGTTGCGCTGCTAAGCCGAAAACCGGTCCTTTTTGTCAGTCTGGAAATGACTGGGGGCGAACTGGCCGACCGATTGCTGTGCTCAGTAGCCCGAGTTAACGGGCACAAGCTGCGAACTGGAAACCTGAGCCAGGAGGAGCGCCAACGTCTAGTGCGCAAGGCCTTGGAAATCAGCAACTGCCCGCTATTTGTAGACGACTCACCAGGCCGAACCGTGGGCGAAATCTCTGCTGTCGCCAGGCGCATCAAGAAACGCGAGAAAAGCTTGGGGCTGATCGTGATCGATTACTTGCAACTGATCGAACCAGACAACCCCAAAGACCCTCGGCAAGAACAGGTAGCCAAGATCGCGCGACGCCTCAAGGGAATGGCTCGCTCGGAAGAAGTGCCCGTATTGTGTCTTTCGCAGCTAAACCGCCAAGCAGAAGAAGGCAAGGACCATCGCCCCAGAATGAGCCAACTGAGAGAATCGGGAGCCATCGAACAAGACGCCGATGTGGTCATGTTCGTTCACCGCGAGGAGTATTACCATCGCGGTGACGACGCGCTGCAGTATGCAGGTCAGGCCGAACTGATCATTGCCAAACAGCGTAACGGCCCCGTCGGCGAAATCGAGTTGACTTGGGAAAAAGACTACACGCGATTCAGCGACCGCGCTCCCCAGAGACACTCGGAATTCGATAGCTGCCCACAGATTCCGACACCTGGCGGCTTCTAACTCTGGCTACTTGGCCAACTTGTGATCGGTTATGATCGTGGCGGCACCAGGAGTCAGCTTACGTAGCTTCTCTACCACGACCGAATTATCCCCCTTCTTGACTCGCGCAAGCAGCTTGGCGATCTTTTTGGAGCGATGCCGACGGCGACGTAGTTCTCGAGTTCTTTCGGTTCCCATCTGATTTGTATCCTTTTCCGAGCTAATGCAGAAGTTTTGATTACCACCACCCCCGAAGTGAGGCTGAATTGCCTAAGCCTAGTAATCCCAACGCGTGTCGTCAATGTCCATCGGAGCGGTCTTCGGGTCCTATTTCATCTGGACACACCCTGTAGCTGGAATCGGTTTTGAATATACTGTGTCAGGTTTTCAAAAACACCGGTTCCAACTGGCCCAATTTGAGGAAAAACTGACGTGAACGATCAACCCATAGCCGTCGTTCTGGCTGCTGGACGCGGGACACGCATGAAAAGCGACCTACCCAAGGTACTTTTCCCCGTCCTCGAGCGTCCCATGATCCACTGGGTACTCGACGCACTCAACCGTGCTGGAATCAACAAGCAAATCGTTGTGGTCGGCTATCGCGAAGAGGATGTTCGATACGAACTGCGCGAGCGCCCTGATGTCCAGTTTGCCTTGCAGTCGCAGCAGTTGGGCACGGGACACGCCGTTGACCAGTGCCGAGCGTTGCTTTCGCAGCAGGCCGGTCCCGTGTTAGTAGTGGCCGGCGATTCACCATTGATTCAGGCCGACTCAGTTGCCGATCTATTGCAAAAATTCACGTCCGGTCAGTACGCCTGCTTGATGGGTACGTTAATCAAACAGGACCCCACTGGACTTGGACGCATCGTCCGGTCACCGGATGGGAGATTTGCAAAGATTGTTGAACAGAAGGACGCTTCCCCCCAGGAACAGGCCATTTGCGAAGTGAACATGAGTACCTATTTGTTCAGCGGCCCCGACCTGCTATGGGCTCTCTCCCAGTTGGACAACTCCAATTCGCAAGGCGAGTACTACCTGACCGATTGCCCGGAAATTTTATTGAAGGCAGGCAAGCCAGTGGACGCCTTGCCGGTTTTGAAACCATGTGAGTCGTTAAGCATCAACACGGTCGACGAACTAGGGCTTGTCGAATCCAAGATGATCGAAATGGGCTATCATGCGTGAACTAAAGATATTGAGCGGCCAAGCCAATCCCCAACTGGCTCACGACATCTGCGAAGCGCTACACCTGCAGCTTGGTTCGGTGTCACTTGGCAAATTCCCTGATGGCGAAAATTTCTGCAAGATCAATGACGACGTTCGCGGCCGGGACGTATTTTTGATTCAACCCACCTGTCCGCCAGTGAACGACAACTTACTGGAACTGTTGATCATGATCGACAGTTGTAAAAGAGCCAGCGCGGCCCGAGTGACAGCGGTCATTCCCTACTATGGTTACGCCAGGCAGGACCGCAAGGACGAAGGACGAGTCCCGATCACAGCCAAGCTGGTAGCCAACATGATCACGCGAGCCGGTGCGGATCGTGTACTGACGATGGATTTGCATGCCCCACAGATTCAAGGATTCTTTGACGTCCCGGTAGATCACTTGTATGCTGCTCCTGTGCTCAATGGTCACTTTGAAAAAATGGGCTACTCGCCAGATGATCTGGTAGTTGTCAGCCCTGATGAAGGAAGTATCAAGCGAGCCATCGGACATTCTAAGCGGCTAGGCGGACGACTGGCCATCGTGGACAAACGTCGTGATAGCGCCGTTGCCACCGTTCAGAAAAATATCATTGGTGGCCCGGTCGAAGGCAAGATATGCATTATGTTTGACGACATGATTAGCACCGCTGGATCAATATGCGGTGCCGCCGACTTGGTCAACAAAGCTGGAGCACGAGAAATCCACTTGGCAGCAACTCACGGCATCCTTTGCGGCAACGCCATCGAGCGACTTAGGAACGCTCCCATCAAATCTCTAGTCATCACCAACTCGATTCCGTTACCACCCGAAAAGAAGTTGGAATGCACTCAAGTCATATCGGTAGCACCGCTGCTGGCGGAAGCAATTCGCAGAATCCACCATCATAAATCCATCAGCGAACTATTTCGTCCACCCGCCCAAGAGACGATCTAGTACGAAAGCTCAATAAGCCATCAGCCTACCGAAACTGCAAATACCAAGGCAGAAAGCTCGTTGTAATTAAAGACTGGCTCGGCTTATCGACTCGCGAATTGCGCAGCTACTCATCTTCCGTAGGTTTGTCCTTTCGGAATACAGCCACGATATCCTCGACGGGCACGACGTACAGTTGGTTATCCGGTTCGAAGTCGACGGGAATGGCGTTTTTGGGGTGGAACAGGATCTTATCGTACTGCCTGAGCGGGATATCTTCGTCGTGCTCGACCACTCGACTAATGGTCACGATCCGTCCTGTAATGGTGGGTATTTCGGCGGCATCGGGCAGGGCAATCCCCCCTTTTGTCTGACGTTTGGGCTCGTCTTTCAGAACCAAGACTCGCGCACCGATAGGCTCGATATACTGCAGCGGACTGCCCTTTGACTTTGCCATGATCGCCTCGGCGTTAGAAAACAGGTCGAATTGAGTTCAGAGGCTAGAAAAATAGCTCAGAACCACACTACCGACAAGGTACCCACCTGCCTGCCAAGGGCTTGCGGTCGCTTCCAAGGTGAGCATGCGAAAGAAACCCAAGACCAACCGATTGGTTTGCTCTTGAAAGAGTTGGATGTTTTGCGATACTTGGCGTTTCTAGCAGTGGACCCATCGGGGATATCCGCAACGGCTTGTTGAGGTCCCATAGTATCCATCAACCCCTTGTTCGAGCGGCAGTTGCTCGACAGTCAAGGCAGTAATTAGTGTATGAGCAGCGAAACGATAACCGTCTCCAGACGCAGTGACATTGGCTCCAACGCATCCAAACGGCTGCGAGCCAAAGGCCAAGTCCCAGCCATTTTGTATGGCCATGGGGAACAGAATGTAAATTTGACCGTAAAGGCGGACACGATCCGCGGGGTGATCAACCACGGAACCAAGCTCCTGTCGTTGACCGGCGACATCACCGATATGGCCGTTCTGCGACAGGTTCAGTGGGATACCTATGGAATCGATGTGCTTCACGTGGATTTTCACCGCGTTTCCGCCAGCGAAGCGGTCGAAGTGACTCTGCCAGTGAAGCTGCACGGTGAAGCCCCTGGTACTGGCGAAGGTGGGCAACTGGTATTCCAGACTCATGAGCTAACCATTGAATGCCCTGCTTCTTCGATTCCCGATTACATCGAGGTTTCGATCGCTGGGTTGCATTTGGGGCAGTCCATTCACGCTGGGGAAGTCAAGTTACCGGAGGGCAGCACGATGGTAACCAGCCATTCCGTGATTGTGGTTCAGTGCATCAAGCATGTTGAAGTGGCAGATGATGATGTTGCCGCTGGTGGTGCCGAACCGGAACTGATTCGCAAGGAGAAGCCTGCGAAAGAGGCCGAGTAAGGCTGCCTTGGATGATGCCTGAGTGTTCGGGCCGTCTTGGCTGTTGCTGCTGGAGATGAGGTCGGGTGCAGAAGACGCTGGTGGGGCTAGGAAATCCTGGCGCAAAGTATGATGGCACTCGGCACAATATCGGTTTTGCAGTGCTGGAAGCCTTGCACCAAAAGCACTTAGGCGGCTCGATTCGCCAAACGATGAGTGGGCTAGTTGGCTCGATTGAAATCGGCCAGACCAAGCTGACGCTGGTCTGGCCACAGACTTTTATGAACAATAGTGGCCGCTGCGTCAGGCAGGTGGTCAGTTTTTATAAGACAGATTTGGAAAACGACCTGCTGGTCATTTGTGATGACCTTAGTTTGCCGCTCGGAAAACTAAGAATCCGATCAAAGGGCTCGGCCGGTGGACAAAAGGGGTTGGCAGATATCCTTAGGGAACTTGGCAGTCAGGCGATTCCGCGACTGCGAATTGGCATTGATGCCTGCCCGGACAAATGGGATGCCGCCGACTATGTGCTAGGCCGCTTTCGCGAAAGTGAACGCCCAGCGATTGATTTGGCGATCCAGCAGGCATGCCAAGCGGTTGAAGCATGGTGCCTACACGGGATTGACATTTGCATGAATCAGTTCAACCGGCAGGAATGACTCCGGATTGATACGCGATAATAAACCAACACAGAACATTGGTCTAACTTAATTTTTTCGGGAGTTCGGAACTTTGGCTACTCAGTGTTACGACTGTTTTTTCCTGTTTGACAGCAACAAATTTAATCGGGACCCCGGCGGCGTTGCCGCGAAGACTCACAAGTTGATCGAGGATCTAGGCGGCGAGATTCTGGCTAGCCGTCTATGGGAGGAGCGCAAGTTGGCTTTTCTGGTCAACGGACAGTCCAAGGGAACCTATTGGATCAGCTATTTCAACATGGATTCATCCAAGTTGACGGAATTTAATCGTGCATGCAAACTGGACGAAAACATCCTTCGGCATTTGGTAATTAAAGTTGACCCTCGCCTAGTCGAGACGCTGGTCAACCACACCCTGGGCAAATCGACTGGCCCTGTGGGTGCTACCATTACCGAGGATATCGCCATCGATGAGCCTGACATTGTAGAAGACGAATAGCGGTAGCCGATTTACCAGGTCGCGCAAATCCCTTATAGTTTACGCAAGATACCAGCAAGCCGAGCCAATACTTGTCCAAATACAGGTATCGACCTGACTGGAAAAACCGCGTTAACGAACAGGAGAATCAGCATGGCAAGTTACAATCGCGTCATTTTGATGGGCAACTTGACTCGGGACGTTCAATTGCGTATACCACTGGCGGTACCGCAGTAACGGAAGTCGGGATAGCTGTCAACGATAGAAGGAAGGGTCCTAACGGTGAATGGATCGACGAAACAACCTTTGTGGATGTAACCTTTTGGGGACGGACCGCTGAGGTTGCTGCAGAGTACTTGACCAAAGGCTCTCCTGTATTTATCGAAGGCCGATTGAAACTGGACTCATGGGAAAAAGATGGCCAGAAACATTACAAGCTGAGAGTAGTCTGCGACCGGATGCAACTGTTGAGTTCCGGTGGTGGCGGCGGTGGGACGCGACAAACTGGCTCGCAACCAACGCGCGAAGAGTACGCCGCTAGCCCCGTCCACCAAGAACAACACCATGCGGAGCACTCTCATGGTCCAACCGACGATATTCCTTTTTGATCAGTGTTGCTCAAGCAGCGTGTATTGAGCACAGTAACATTCACTTAGTTTAAATTGCATGGGTTCTAAAGAACTCCTGAAAGTGTGAGAGAAGCGATGTCTGCAGTGAAGAATCGGGCGAAACGACAATCCTTTAAGCGATTGCCCAAAGGAGCCAACGGTGGAATTGAATCGTTGTTAGTCCACAATGTAGACCACGTGGGCC
>DAIRSD010000087.1:0-13017 GCA_036804625.1 Aureliella sp.
CCAACCAGCGACGCCTAGATTGCTTCCTCAGGTGGCCAGCCATAACGGTACGTTGTTTCTTTTTGGCGGTTACTCATCTGTGGACGGCAAGCTCCAACCGGAATTCAGCCTAGAAGTTTATGATCAAAAAGACGACAGTTGGAGAACGCTTAGCGATAACCATTCGATGCCACAGTTCTCAGCGAATACGAAACTCGTGTCGCTTCAAGGGCGGCTGCTGTTTCTGGGCGCAGATGCTACTGATCACTCCAAGACACGTCTGGTGATCTACGATCCCAACCTGCCTGAGCAACCGCAGACCGTCAGCCCCATGTCTCTGGCAGGTTTTGCTTCTCGGACCGTGGAGACCCCTGAACAAAGCGCCAAGAATATCATGCGGAAAGATGCTGATAAAGATGGGTTGATATCCAAGTCTGAAATTGGACAACGAATGGCAAGCTTCTTTGACTCGGCGGATAAAAATCGCGATGGTTTCTTGAGTCATGAAGAAGTTTTAGAAGCCTTTCAGAGCAAGAACGGTGAGAACAAGAGTGGCGGCCATGGCATCGAAGATAAGGACTCGAAGTGATGTTAGTGCGCGGTTCCTGTTTTTCGCTTCTCCTACCAGCTTCCCTAACGCTCGGTGGGATTCAACCCGCAGCGGCGGAACAGTTTACTCGATGGCGAGAGCACGTTCTGGGCACTAGCATGCAGTGGACGGTCGAGACTCAGGAGCAGGCGCTAGCGGATGCCACTGAAGCCTGGGCGGTTGCGGAGATCGAGAGGCTCGAGTCGATCTTCAGTCGTTACAGTCCGGACAGTGAACTCAATCGATTGGCCGGCCTTCAAGGTCAATCGACTCGAATTTCAGTCGACCTTGCAAGAGTCCTGAAGTGGTCTGAAGAGTTGCGCCAGTTAACTCATGGTGCATTCGATATTCGTGTACGAGCCTTGCTGAGTTCAAGCTTGGAATCTAACGTGGCCTCTGCCCGTTTACAGCAGACGCCGTTTGTGATTCAGCATGGCGATTCGGCAAGACCGCAACTGACGGTAATGGACTGGCCCGAACCGGGTTGGACATTGGATGCAGTTGCCAAGGGTTATATCTTGGATCAAGTTGCGGTGATGGCCCTTGACAAGTTTCCTGGTCTCAAGGGCGTATGCGTGAACATCGGCGGAGATGTGCGCATAGCGGGCGAGCTGACAACTCTGATCAACGTTGAAAATCCTTTTCATGCTGCGGAAGGCTCAGAACCGATCGTCAGTTGGGAGCAATCGAAAGCAAGTGGCATTGCGACGAGTGGTGGTTATCGACGTTTCGAAGATACTTCATCGGGCTGCCGGTCGCATTTGATTGATGCTCGTAGCGGCCAGTCCGTAGAACAGGTGGCCAGCGTCACAGTGGTAGCCCGCACGGCAATGGAAGCTGATGGGCTGGCGACGGCGGTCAGTGTTCTGGGCGTTGAGCAGGGGCTGGATTTGATTGCTTCGCGTCCGCAGTGGGCATGTTTGATCGTAGACGCCAAAGGTATTATCCATACTTCTAGTCGCTGGGGGGAAGTCACTGGGGTTCAGCCGGGCGGTTCCGCACTTCTGCAGGCAGGTGATGAAAGCCAAGCTGCCGCTAGTCCTGTGGATATCAAAACGATGGCTTCGATGGTTGATAAGCCGGCTGGACTGCATGTTCACTTTGAATTGACGCGGCCATCTGGGGCTGCTTATCGGCGACCCTACTTGGCGTTATGGCTAGAGGATGCAGACGGCTTTCCAGTTAAAACAGCGTTGCTGTGGCTACAAACCGATCAGCCTGGTCCGCGTTGGCACCGTGATTTGACGCGATGGCATCGAAACGACCGCGTTCGCAAGGCCGCCGAGCAAAGGGAACTGATCGGAGTCATTTCGGGAGCAACGCGTGGACCTGGGCAGTATCATGCGCACTTCGACGGTACCGATAGTGAAGGAAATAAATTGTCCCCGGGCAAATACACGTTGTTCCTAGAGGTGACCCGTGAGCATGGGACTCATCAGTTGATGCGGCAGTCGGTGGAGTGGAGTGGGTATCCGATTCCGGTCACTGAGCTTGAGGGAAACGTAGAGATTTCAGCTTTCAGTTTTGAATACCTACCGGCGGCCAGTGTCGCTCCTGAGACTGCTTCGACTTCTGCGGATCGCCCGTCAAGTGGAACCACTGCATATTCGGCGGAGAAGAGATGATGGTTGCAATTCGCAATGCCAAATTGGCTGGCAAACTGCGACTGGCCGCAATTTTTCGATGGCTACACCTTTACTTATCAATGCTCGGCTTTACCTCGCTGTTTTTTTTTGCCTGGACCGGCATTACTCTGAATCACCCGACTTGGTTTGGTGCAACGGAAGCCAGGTTTCGAGAGTTGAAGGGTGAACTGGGAATGCAGAGCGTTCAGTCTGACCTTGATCGGTTGGAGGTGGTGGAGTCGCTGAGGGAGAAGCACTCGTTGCGTGGCAGGGTTACTCAGTTTGATGCTGAAAGCAGCGAGTGGGCGATTGTATTCAAAGGTCCTGGCTACCTTGCAGACGTCACTTTAGACCCTGCCAATGGCCGCTACATGATCTCGGAGTCTACCTATGGCACGGCTGGCATTCTCAATGATCTTCACAAGGGGCGGGATACCGGAAAGGCTTGGTCTCTGCTCATTGACATTTCGGCAATGGTCATGATTGCATTTAGTCTGACAGGTTTTGGTTTGGTTTTCTTTCTGAAGAAGCGGCGCACTCGGGGAGTGAGCGTAGCACTGCTAGGGACGATTGGTCTCTTTGTGGTGTGCTATTGGGCTTCGATGTAGTTTTTTTGTTTTCATCTGTCCGATTACTTTATGTTCTTTACCTGCAATGAGGTTTTCATGATGCGATGCTTGACGATACTCAGTTCTGCTTGTCTCGCCTGTTCGGTCCTGTCGCTGAATCTGAACGCTGCGTTTGTAGTGCCCGAATTCCGAGGGCTCGCCGAAACTACTTATCAAGAATGGAATGTGTTCACGTCTGCCAATGGGCTCAATTTGCCGGATGTTGCCAACGTGAATCCCAATGGTACGGCCAGCGTGCAGGAGTTGACCGGAGGTGCCTTCCTAACTAGTGGAGGAAACATCTATTCCTTTGCCGTGGCGACGAGTTTCGATGTGCTGGTGCCCGATTATGGTCTAGGAACCCAAGCTACGACTCGCGTTGTACTGCAGCTCCGCACTCAAGGCTCGACAGTGGACTTGGCGAGTGTCACGTTCAATGGCCAGCCTTTTGATTCGGCAGAACTGCTTTATGAGGAACCGTTAGGTGGCTTTGGGGGTACTCTTCGTGACTGGAGGTTTGAATGGTCTGCGGTGAGTGGGAATGTGGGGATGAACACAATTCAGTTTGACGCAGAGGACTCTTCGATGAGCCTGGATCGAGTGTCGGTCGACACACAGGCGTTGGCAGTCGCAATGCCGGCTCCCGTGCTGGTACAAGCCAAACCTTACCACAATAGTTTTGCTGGAGTCGACAAAGTTGATCAAGCGGTCAATCTGCTTCAACGTGGAACTCAGCCGAAGACTGTAGAGCTTTCGAACCTAATCAGCAGCAGCCAAGGCATTAATGGTGTGATGCTGGATTTTGATAATCTGACTTCCCTAGGCGATGTTACACTTGAGTACAAGATGAGTCCACAAAACGTGTTTACTCTGCCGGTCGCAAACTGGATCGACGTCCCGCCGGCTCCGTCAGCTATGCTGCAACCTGATAGCGGTCAGGCTGGTAGTGACCGAGCTCTTCTGACTTGGCCAGATGCCGTTTGTGTAGATCGTTATCTGTGTATCAAAGTAACACACGGCGGCAACACGATTTCCGAGCTGTACCTAGGGCACCTGCGTGGCGAAATGACTGGTGACAGCGATGGAAAATTCACAGTATTGGTTGCCGACATCTTGGCAGTGCGATCCGATCTATCTCTACCGAAAACTGCCAGCGGTCGAACCGATGTCGACAAGTCGGGCACAGTGCTAGTCCAGGACATTTTGGACACTCGGGCAAATCTGAGTCGCGAGCTAACGCAGATTACGATCCCCGCGTTGTGAAGGCAAAGTGGTTTAGTACAATTTTTCTTGGGACATGTAGTTGACAAGATAATATGACAAGTTAGAATTTTCACACTGTTGAGATTGAGTCTCAGTAGCATACAGGCTGTTTCTGACTCGTTCTCTCAAGCAATTTCGAAGTAGCCAGCCAGCTTTTCGCCAGCCAGCAAGCAACACAATCTGTTGAATATCCAGTCGTTTGGGTATTCCCACATCTTTGTTTTATGCGTGCCTGGTTTCTCTTGCTGTTGATTCAACTCGAGTTCAGTCTCGCAGCACTCGCGAAAGGTTCTTTCAATGCGATGTACATTCCCATCTGGTTTGGCGCTCTTACTGGCTGCATTTTTCCAGTGCAGTGCCATGGCAAACTTTATCGTTCCGGGATTTCGTGGTAGTCGAAACTCCACCTATCAGGAATGGAACACGTTCACTTCGGCGTTGGGCGGTGCGAACG
The DNA here is from genome assembly GCA_036804625.1 of Aureliella sp. Classification (GTDB taxonomy): domain Bacteria; phylum Planctomycetota; class Planctomycetia; order Pirellulales; family Pirellulaceae; genus Aureliella. The sequence goes on from DAIRSD010000087.1 coordinate 4,519, forward strand.
CTCCTGACGTTGCCAGCGATAACCCAAACGGTTCGGCGCAGCTTGTTCAAACCGTTCCAGGTGCTTTTGTTACCAGCGGAGGCAATATCTATGCTCCTAGCTCTCTAGTCAATTTCAACGTTAACGTTCCCGACTATGGACTGGGCGCAGGTTACCTGACTACCGCCATTGTGCAAATCCGGACATTGGGAACACTGCCTGACCTAGACGGCGCAACCGTCAACGGTCTGTTCGCGGATAGTGCAGAGATGGGGGTTGAGCAACCGCTGGGGGGCTTCGGCGGTTTCCTGAGAGATTGGCGATTTCAGTGGAACGATGTAAGTGGCAATCTTGCGCTTAACTCCATCGTATTCTCCTCGGTAGAGACTTCGATGAGTCTTGACAGGATAGCCGTAGATACGATTTCTAGTCCCGTTCCTGAACCTAGTAGTCTGTCCCTGGTCCTGTTGAGCGTACTACCTTCGACTGGCCTAGTTCGTTGGCGAGTTCGCTAGGAGGATAAGCTGAGCAAATAGCTAGCGAACCGCCAGGCATTGGCGGTTCGCGATTTTCTGGGTAATCGATTTTAAGGAACTGAAGGTGATGATAAAGTCAAAGCGTGCCACCGGTTTTACTCTGGTTGAACTACTGGTGGTCTTAGCCATCATAGGAATATTAGTAGGTCTCTTGCTGCCAGCGGTTCAGGCTGCCCGAGAGGCAGCGCGGCGCATGCAGTGCTCAAACAATCTCAAGCAAATCGGATTGGCTTTTCACAATTACCACGATAGTTTAAATGCCCTGCCGCCGTCAGCTCTCGGTATTCGACAACAGTCGGGTAGCCACTTAATCACTACTCCTACATTAACTCCCTGGGTGTCGGTATTGCCCTACCTCGAGCAAGAGATTTTACAACAAGAATTTGATTTAACTCGCGACGCTTGGCATGTGAACAATCAAGCGATTGCTCAGCGAACACCTGGCACCTACCTATGCCCATCGATGGATCTCGGTCACCTAGGCGAAAATCAGGGTTTTTCAAGCTATGCAGTATCCACGGGTACCCGACGATATCGCAATCAAATTCATGATGGAGCTATTGTGGATTACGTGGGCGTCTTTCGTGGTGAGCGCTTGAACCTGGGAGTGCCCGTCACTCAAGTCGATTTTGGCAAAATTACAATTGATGAGATTTCGCGCTTCGACGGAACTAGCTCGACTCTTTTGGCCGGTGAGTTTGGAATCCAAGTCAGAAAGGCCGCCAGCTCCTTTCAGTTTCCTGGTTCAGCCGGTCCAACGGCGGCCAAATGGGCGGTCAGTTACCCTTATTTCTCTACAGCTTCAACTTTTGGTACTTTTAATGCCAGGCAGATCGATCTATTCGACATTCCTTCTTACGAATCATTCCGTGGGCCTCACGCAGGGGGCGTCCTGTTTGTGATGTGCGACGGTTCGATTAGAAACGTGCAAGATAACGTAGATGCTACGACACTGGATCGGTTTGCTGCCAGAGCTGATGGTGGGGTTGTTTCTCACGAATAGTTTTTGGTGGGTCTGATGCGTATCGATTATCATACGGGAGTATGTTTTCTGTTCTCGCTGCTGATGGCAAGCGGTTGTAGCAACGAAGCTCAAACAAGATCTGTGCGGGTTACCGGTGTTGTCTTGGCCGAAAGAAAACCGCTGTCTGGGGCAGTCATCACCTTTGAGCCGATGGAGCAGACGCCTGGCCCTAAAGCGTCTACTCTGATCATGAATGGCCGATATCAGATCGATCTGGCTGCCGGTTTGCAACCTGGAACTCATCGCGTCAGAATTTCGATGCTCCCGCCAGAGATCAACAAGCGGCTAGATGAGGCAATCGGCAGTCAAGCTGCTAGTCACAAGAAGCCTCCGGTCATTGCGACGAAGTACGATAGCGATAGCGCCCTAACGGCAAAGCTGTCGGCGGACCAAGAGAATCAATGTGACTTCTCAGTCGAATTCAGGCATTAGCCTAATCGATATATTTTGATCTTTCTCGCCGGTCGTCCACATAACGGTAATTTCGTTTCGTTCGATTGATTGGTTATAGGGTTCGAACTCTTGCATTGAGAAATTGGCGCGTCGAGCGCCAGTAGAGGTCTAGAAGTTGCCGGGAGATTTTGTTTTGGCAAGCTGTGATCGCTGATAAAGAGGGAGATATCGATAATAGACTTCCAGGCACAGGCAGCTCATGGCGGTCGAGTAGACTCGACCACCGTATCCGCCCCATAGCGTATCCGGATTCCAGCTCCCGGCTTGAGACTGATACGCGGGGACTTGGGTTTCTAGAAGTCGTGTCTTCAAAGCCTGATTCCACTGCTGCCAGTTTTGATCTTGCAACTGAAAGAGCGCCAACGTTGCGTAGTACCAGAAATAGACGTTGTCGGTAGCTGTTCCAGGTAGATGCTGCATGATCATTTGCAACGCCTCTTGTTGTGCATCCAAAGAAATTGGATGTTCCAATAGAACACGACAAGCTAGAGCCTCTGCTGTCATCGTTTCCGAAGGCGCGCCTTCGCCGGGTCGGTAGCGTGCCAAGCCTCCCTTTCCTGCGGCGCACGAATCGAGAAAACGTCGCATGCGTTGATGCACCTGGTCGGGTACGGTCAACCCCGAGCGATGAATGCTGCCAAGGGCCATAGCCTTCCAGCCAAAGAGACTCAGGTCGCCGGGATCTCCTGGCTGATAACGCCAACCTCCACCGCGAGCATCTTGAGCGTTGATGCTGAACTGAGCAGCGCGGAGCAGCGTGTCACGAAGCGCTGATTCGCGCGTCATGGCATACGCCTCTGCAAGTGCTAACATAGCGATGCTGTGACAGTACATTCTCGCATTGATCACACCACGTTCGTTTCCGATCTGTTGCGGCCCTGAAAGATCTCCCGAGGGCATTTGAGCGTTCATCAGGTAAGTTAATCCACGGCGAACATTATCACGATAGGGTCCCTCGGTATGCGTATGACCTGCCGAGAGCAGCGCTAACATGGCCAGACCGCTCACGCCGGTGTCGGCACGACCGCCCGTGCCGTGGCGATCCTCGCCCAGAGCGCGAGTTTCTGTGCCAGCTCCAAACCTGGCTGCGTTCCAACTGCCATCTACAGATTGAGCACCAGACAACCAACTGAGTGCAGCGGAAACGGCCGCTTCGGTGTCTTCATCCGCACCGTAGGCTCGTGCAATTTCTAACCGATTGTGCTGCTTTCTCAGTTGATAATCGTTGGTTAGCAGCGGCTGCAAAGTCTGCTGCTGCAACTGAGCCGAAGTATCGACTTGGACCAGCTTGTGCGGCGTGGGTGGCTCGTTGGTTGCTTTTTCGGCAGCCAAAACTCCAGCCAACTTGGTCTCAGGCGTCGCCGGATTGCTTGGCATCGGATTGACCGTCTCGGGCTTTTGTTGATCCAAAAATTCCGGTGGCAAGTCGGGAAGCTGCGTAGGGGAAAACTCGCTGAGTAGTTCGGCTGCAGGATCACTTTTCAACGGTGTCGACGATTCGAACTGACTAAGCGGCAATAGATCGGCCAAATTTGCGGGCTGATCCCATGTAGGGGCTTGTGCAGTTGGCTCCTGTGGATCGTCTGCCTCTTCCCACACAACTTGTAGACTCTGCTGTTGCCCGCTGAGATCCCCCTGAGGCAGGATGCGGCGCTCACCCAGCGCGTACATCAACAGCCAAACGTGAGCCAGTATGCTCAACACGATACACTTGGTGAGTGGTTTGCTGTGTCCCCAACGAGTGCGTGCTGCAAACAGAAGCACTACGGCAAGCAGTGCAAACGCACCACCGATTATCATGGCTAGCACTCGGCCAGTGGTCAAATAGGCCCAGGTCTGCCATAGTGTTTCAGAAATCGCTGCCAAGCATAACATTTCGGATTACCGCATTCGCTCATTCTGCATTCCAACTAAAGCCATATTGGCAACACCAGCCTTGTTGATCGCTCCAAGAACCGGCATCACATCTTTTTGTTTGGCCTGGGCGTCAGCTCGTACGGAAACGGCCAAGTCGGGAAAGCGTCGCCGCATCTCGGATAGTCTCGCGGTAATCTCGTAGGGTGATGTTGGTTGACCATCTAGATAAACGTTGCCTGACGAGTCGATTTGAATTTCGCGTCGCTGTGGGGCCGCAACCAGCGCGTTCAAACTGCCGACACCAGGCAACTGCACATTGACTTGTTGTTCCTGTTTATTGAACTGAGTGCCAACCATAAAAAAGATGATCAGCAAGAATACGACATCGATCATCGGTGTCAAATTGATCGAAGGGAGTTCTTCCAATGAACTGGTTTTTAGTGGCATGTTTCGATCAGTCCTGCTCAGGCATCAGCCTGATGAACAACTTCCATTCAGGTGAGCGGCAATTGTGAAGTTACCCGTAGCTACCCATTCCAGTTCGTGAATCTTTGTCAAGTTCTTACGCAGCCTTCCGTGATCGGCTTCGAGAGCGGCTGCTCTGTTGCGCCTCGGCACTGGTGAGTTCAATCACATTGGCTACTAGCGCATCCATCTCTAAAATCAATTTATCGGTTCGCCCTAAAAAATAGACATAGGCTGCGTATGCAGGGATGGCAACACACAGGCCAAAGGCTGTCGTTAACAGAGCCGTGCCGATGCCGCCAGCTAGTAGTTCGGGGCGTCCCATGGCATCCGCCTGGGCAATGGAGTTAAATGCGTCGATCATCCCTAGTACGGTTCCTAGCAAACCCAACAGCGGAGTCATATTGCTGATAGCGTTAAATAGTCGAAGATACTTGCGCAGGCGACTAGTGATGTGTGCTCCAGCGTCCATTGCCGCCTGCTCCATCTCTACCGCCGGACGATTCCATCGTTTAAGTGCTGCGGTGAATAGTTCTGCAACCGGACTGCCATTGGCCTCGCAAAGTTCTAATGCTTCATCTTGCCCTAACTGTTGCTGTTCCAGTTGTTCGATCACGCCGCGTACAAATGGCTTGGGGATCACTCGACTGCGACGCAAGTAGAGCAGACGTTCCAGTACAAAGACCATCAAAATAAACGAGCACAGTAAGATGGGGTACATTAGCACGCCGCCCTCACGCAAAATGCTCAGCAGTCCATTGGTGCGAATCGTAGCCTGTTGGGAAGCTTCGGGTGACAAGTCGCCTGCTTGATTGGTACCAGTCTGTCCCCCGACAACAGGCAAGCTAGCTATTCGGGCAGCAGGTTGTGACGACAAGGGAAGTCCATTTCCTCCCGTGTTTGCATTGAGGTTGTAACTAGGCTGGGTACCATAACCCGACGGAGGTGGGGCACCACGCGCGCCAGGGTATCCTCCCACCTGTGCTGTCGCAGGTTGGTACAAGGTTGCTGATAACAGGATTAGAATCGGAATGATGCGAAGATGAGACATGTGGAACCGGTAATCGTTAATCCTTTTTGGAAATCGAGCCTGCGAGGACCAAACTAGCGTACTTCACTGGTGACTGGACTTTGATTTTGCTTGGTGGCCGTGGAAGATCTTGGTTGAGCGGCTTGCATCAGCTTTAATCGATGGTTGGCTTGATCAACCACGTCGGATTGTGCAAATTCATCTACGATCCGACGGTAGGCCGCCATCGCTTCACCGCCCTGCCCTAGCATTTCACTACATTTGGCTTGTTGCAGTAAGGCTCGTGCTTGCCAATGCGGCTGGCCGGATGACAGGATGGCTTGGCCATAGTATTGATAAGCTTGTTGGTAATTTCGTTGCAGTAACTCGATCTCTCCAAGCGTCCACAATGCCCGCGACCGGTGCTCGGACCCCGGCTGGGACTGCTCAACGACTTGCTGCATCTGTTCAGTAGCCACCTGGAATTCAATATCGGCGATAGCACAGCGGGCCAGTAGAAAACGGAACTCATGAAGGGCTGGATAATCTGAATAGATCTTAAGCCCGTTTGCTAGCAACTCGGTAGCACCTCGAAAATTACTCTCGTAAACAAATAATTCGGCGGTCCGCAGGCATGCGGTAGCTTGCAAATCGGCGATTGTTCGAATCTGTTCCTTCTGACCTTCGGAAGTGATGGTTGTTTTCTGTCGTTCAGCAGCGGCAGTCAATTGATCGGTGACTTGCTGCAGTTGTTTCTTTGCTAATTCGACTTCCCCCAATTGTCGATAGGCATCGGCCATTGAAAGGCGCAAGACGGCATGTTGGATTAAAGAGCCAGTTGAGTGGCTCTCTAATCGTTGATTGAATTCATCGATCCATTGCCTCGAAGGTTTCTGCCTGAGAAGTCGTAACGGCAGTTGGAAATCGCGAAGCTCACGCTCCTGATCTGTGGCGGAATCTCCGAGCAATTCCAGCCACCGAAGCGACTTGTCGAATTCCTGATTGGCCACGTATCGACCGGAGAGTTCTCGGATGGCGAAAACAACGGCTGGCTGCGTTTTGCCGAGTGACTTTGCGGGATTTTGCTTTTCGACCCACTGCTCTAGCCAATTCATTTTGTCGTTGGGCATCTTTGTGAGTGCCAAGATCAATAATTTCTCAGTACGATTTGAGACGCCCGGGTCCAGTTCCTCTAATTTTTTTGGGGCTGGCAGAACATGCGTCGACCACTCGATTAGTAATTCCAATCCCGATTGATACTGGCCAGAAGACAGTCTCAGTTCCGATAATCGAACCGCTGCCAAGGCGGCTAGTGGTGATTGAGCGTGATCGCGAACCAACTGCTCCAGCGCTTCGGCGGCCTCGGAGCGTTGATCAGACCTAAGCGCCTTGGCGGCTTGTTGATAGAGTACAACGGCTTGCGACGATGTCGAAGCGTCAAGCTGCCCTGTGGTACTCCACAAGATCAGTGGCAACCAAAACGTAAGCACAGGCTTGTTCCTTCGGTTAACTTTACCTGACAGACACTCTTGGAAGGATACTGTCTAGTATTTCAGAATCGCAACCAAGTCTAAGTGACTTTTAGCTGGATCTCGCGACCGAGGCAAGTGAATCAGAACTACTGATCAGGTTCTCATCTGCCGCTCGCCATACAAGTAACACGGCTTCGTGATAAATAGATTGCTGGCATCCAATGAGGGTAAGCTAGCAAAGACAGCCGCCTGAAAGAGTTGGCGAGAATCGCGTCCAAAAAAGAGATGAAATAGAGGGCAGCCTCACCAATCCAACAGGATACGCCCGAGTTCCACGTCGGCGGTGAGGCTGACCCGTTCCATCAAAAAGTTTCGCATACCATATTCGGAGCCTTGCAGCGCTTACGTAAAAGTCGCTCGATCCTATCTTACCGCGATTGACTAGTGATGTCCATCGGTTTTCCACAACTGCAGCCGTCAGATTTTGTTATAAAATTCGGTTTGCCGCCGATTGTTGACCGCATTCTACGGGTGATTTGGCATATTCCAATATTCAACCGGAGAAAATCTCTCAAATTGGGGGGATGCCCTCATCGTTTGTCTGGCCTAGTGATATCTAAAGTTCATCGTCTGTGACCATCGCTTGGACCCTTCAGGCGTTAGTGATTACGCAATCAATTCACTTCGGTACATGTCGATACCAGATCTAGGGATCAATTCTGACGCTTCTAGCCCATCGCCGGCAAAGGAATTCCGTAAGTGCTACCTGCGGACAACCACAGTGACCAGGTTCCCCAAAGCTCTTTTGGGTTTAGACGCGGCCGGTCTGCACTTTGGGAGCGTCGTAATTTTTTGAAAGCGATTGCAGGCGGAGGCTTATCGGCTGCTGCGTGCGACCAGGCTCGGGCGCAAACAGGCTGTGCGACCTCTGCACATGCGAACTCGCTGGACTCGATCCATAAGAGCCGAGCATCAGCCGACTATCATCAGAGTTTGAATTGCGTCGGCGGAGTGTTGAGTTCGCCCATTGAGCAACTGCGTGCCAAACATTCAGTTGGTCGGCCCTGGCAGTTCGACATATTGGTCGTGGGCTCAGGCTACGGTGCATCTACCGTAGCAGCTCGATTGTCCCAGCGGCGCTGGCCCGGAGTTCGACTTGCCATTTTCGAGCGAGGTCAGGAGTGGGTCCCGGGAACTTTTCCAGATCAACTCAAGCAGTGCATCGATCAGTCCAGACTGAAACTTCTGGGGCCCCGCGCTGGCAGCGTCAAGAATGCCACCGGACTTTACAACATCCAGCAGTTCGATGAATTTACGGTAATGAGCGGCAGTGGTCTGGGCGGTTCATCGCTTATCAACGCTGGGGTATCGATTCGTCCTGATCCTGAAGTATTTTTGCAGTCGGCTTGGCCAAGTGTTTTGCAATCTAGGGAGGTCTGGGAGCCGTACTTTCAATTGGCTGAGTATGAGCTTGGTGTGACTACAGAACCAGTCGACTGGTCCAAGAAAATGATAGCCTCTCGCCATGCGGGCCAGTGGCTCAATCGTCGAGGAGCGCGCTGGGAACCGGCTAGGCTGACGTTAACCCGTACCGGATCCCAACCAGCGTCTCAGCCGCCGATTGTCAATCGCCAAGGCATGCTGCAGCGAGGCTGTATCGATTGCGGCGACTGCCTCACAGGTTGCAACGTTGGAGCAAAGAAC
>DAIRSD010000088.1:0-13010 GCA_036804625.1 Aureliella sp.
TAATTGTCCGAGTTGCCAACACGTGCTAACCGTTGGAAATCAACTGGCTGGCAAAGCGGGCAAGTGCCATAAGTGTGGTGCCAAGAACACCGTGCCCGGTGAAACGACTGAAGATGCGGCTTCTGAAGGAAAATCCAAACCAAGTTCTGCTGGATCAGCGTCCAAAGTCAAAGCTGGCACACGCAAACCGGCAAGTGCCGCACCTGCCGGTAACTTGGCCAATGTGATGGACGAATTGACCGAGTCCGATTTCACTCGCCAATCGCCCTACAAGCAGGTCTACTCGCCACCCAAGCCGGACACTAGTGGCGACGCACGTCTGAGACGTGTGGTGGAGATGGAAAAGAAAGACAAGAAGGGAAAGGGCAAGCAGGAAGCCGAATTCGGATGGAACGTACTGATGGGAGTCCACAACATATTTGAGTCGCTTGCCGCCGTGGCTCTGATAGCCATAGTTTGGGGCTGGGGTTGGCCTGAATGGCGCAGCAGCTATCGCGAGTACATACCACTGATTGACTGGGGAGGACAGTACGATCAAGGGCGAGGTCTGACCGTGGTTGGCAGCTTGGCCTTTTTGATGATGATTTGTGGCGTTGTGATGCTGATTCACCATCCCTGGTTCTACATTGTGGCCCTGGCAAGTTACGTTTTCTTCTGCGAACTGCATATCTTCAACGTGATTGCTCGGCTTGGGGATCGCAACAACTCTATCATTGCAGGTATTTGGTTGGTTTTGGCCCTTTTCTTAACCAGCTACTTTTTCCGCCCCAGTTCACGCAAGGATTTTAAGGTCAAGGGTTGGAACTTTGTGTTGACCGGACTAATCGCCGGAGTTTTGGGTGGTGCACTAGTTGGTGGCGTGTTGTACGCAAGCGGAGCCATGTACACATCGCCTGAGTCGTTGTTGCCGGTTAACCCCGACGTGCCAGTTTGGGAACCATCAGCCGCTCCTGCTGGTCAGTGATTCCTTGAAATCAGCGAAAGTGGGTTATGTAGCTTCCCGCTGAATGAACCCGCCTTATCCAAATGTGAAACAACAAATCTTCAATAACAAATAATAGATTTCGACCCCGTTGCCCTCCTCCAAACTTCCCACCGTAAGGTGAACGGCAGTTAAGACAATACCAGTTCGACGCGCAACTTCGAAACTGGCGCTTCGGGCTAGCTTGTCATGGTCGCTACACGCTTTATCGCGACCGGTCTTTGGCCAATTGTCTAAAGTAGCCTTCGATGACGTCGCGGTAATGAGTGGGCAGTTCTTCGGTCAGCCGCTGAAGAGCTTCTTGACGCTGAGCAGGTGGTAGATTGCCCCAAGCAGAGCGGTCATCAAGCTGCTTTTGATCCACGTCACCCGGTCCGGAAGTGCCTGCGATACGGCTATCGTCCATCGGCTGGCCGGCTGGCTGCTGAGCATTTTGGCCCTGCTGGCCTTGGCCTCCGCCGGCCTGTTGCTGCTGCATCTGTTGAGCTTGCTGTTCGACTTGATCGATCAATTTATCGAGCTTCTTAACGATAGAATCTTCTTCATCCCGAACTGTTTGGCCGGCGCGTCCCAGTTCCAGTCGCCGCTGAACATCGGTCATCATCCGCGCAATTTCATCCAACGAATCGGGCTCAAGCGGCCTGATGTCGGCCTGCATCAACTGAGCCAACTGGCGATAGCGAGCAGGCAATTCATCCTGTCGCTGAAGAAGCAGTTGCAAGTTGGCCAGGCATTCATTCTTTTTCAGCAAGTGATGTTCGGCACTAGCGCGATAGAACAGCAGTGAAGCCGGATCGCAAACCTGTTTCAGTTCCAGGCCAGAGAGTGTCTCCAGCGCTTCGTCGTACATTTTCCGTTGAGCGTAGGCGCGGCCACAGGCTAGTCGCACGGCGTCTTGAAGCCAGCCGGGTAAGTCGCTTGTCAGCCACGGGTAATCCTTGGGAGCCACCGCCGACGACTTCAACGATCGGATCTTGCTAGTCAGATCGGCTAACCGAGGTTCCAGCAGGCCGCCCGTATCCAGAACATGCTCCAAAAGCGCTGGGCCAGTCAGATTGGCTCCACTGCTCCACAACCGCATCACTCCAGCACGCAGTTCTTGAGTGGCTTGACGCTGATCCAAAAAACTGGAAAAGTGGTCTTGAAAATCATTGGTGGTGGGCCAGTGCCAGGAGGCCGCTTTGCGTAGGTCGTTGCCAGCATCTTGATGGGCCTTCGCCTGCCAACTGAGCAGCGGCGTTTGGCAGATCAGCCCAAAAATGAGAGCAGCCCGGAAAGTCAGTGAAATGCGGCTGAGCATTCGAAAACTCATGCTTTTCCTTTTCTTGTTTGAGCTGCCAAAAAAATGCGATGGATTGTATGGTGGTATGGTTTGTGGTGGGCCGGCGCTGGGACGACCCAATTTGCGGCTGAAACGACCTTTGTCAAAACCAACCACACTTGAGGCCACGCTAATTCGTTAAGTCCCCGCTGGTCCCACCCTACTATTCGACGCTGATCTACAGGCCCCTGACGGTCCCAACCTGCTGGACAAAAGGGCTTGATTGCCGAGCCCTACAGCTTCAGGATTTTAGCTGATAGTAGCTCCGTTTTCCAATAACAACTCCCTTGTATAGGCCAAAACCGGGCGTTTTTTGCGAGAATAGTGCGAATATTGGGGTTGAGAATGCTCCTGGGCTGTGCGACACTCTGTTGGACAGGCTGAAGGCCAAAGTAGCAAGACTATCTTGATCCCTGGTCAAGGGCTATTTGATATTTAGAGAAGGTCATGAGATTTCGACAGTTGGATAAGATCACCTTGTTGGTGCCAGGCGAGCGTATTGAGGCCCAGTTGACGCTTAATGGCGACCAGGACTACTTGCGAGATCACTTTCCTCGCTTTCCGGTCCAGCCAGGTGTGCTGATGCTGGAGTAGCTCTATCAAGCTGCGCAGTTTTTGGTACGGGCTACAGAAGATTACCAGGCCGGCCTTGTGATGTTAAAATAGGCAAAAAACGTCAAGTTTGCGGCGTTCTTACAGCCGGGTGACACACTGTCGGTCGAGGCGGAGATCATTAAGGAGGAAGCTGGAGTAACGACCGTTAAGGCATCCGGGCGAAATTCCAGCGGGGCGACTTGCGTTTCGGGAAGGCTATTGATCGAGTGTCAAAAAAACGTGCCGCCAACCGCTAGTGACGTTTGGGGTCGGAAGTATATTCGCGAAATCGTCAAGCAGCTTCAGCAAGCGGCTATGGCTGGCGGCTGAGAAGGATATAATCTGGCCCATTCAGATCGTTCCCGTTTTGGACACATTGGGAAACTCGATGGAGCATTTGAGTGGTCCGCCAGCACGACTGATATTTTAATGAGGTTCATTGGATACTCTCAGAAGGAGTATCCGTAGAGTTTTTTAGCCAATAGGAAAATAAGAAATGGCAAGTTCGGAAGAGGTATTCGAGAAGGTACAAGCGGCATTGGTTGACGCACTGGGCGTTGACGACGATGAAGTGACTCCAGAGGCAACCATGGTGGGCGACTTGGGAGCTGAGTCGATCGACTTTTTGGACATCGTCTTCAAGCTGGAAAAAGCATTCGGCATCAACATCCCCCGCGAGGAATTGTTCCCTGACGATATTTTGACGGATGCCAAATTCGTGCAAGATGGCAAAGTTACCGCTGATGGCTTGAGCGAACTAAAGAAGCGGCTGCCCTGGGCGGATCTGTCCAAGTTTTCGCAGAACCCTCGAGTGCAGGATTTTGGCAACTTGCTGACGGTCAATGATCTGTGCCGTTACGTGCTAAGTAAGCTGTCGTAGCTGCGATTAGGCCATTAACAACTGGAGAATTAACAAGTAGCCATCGTCGCAAGACGGTGGTAAGAGTAGCTATCGTCGCAAGACCGTCGGAATCTTATTCTTCCACCGTCTGGCGACGGTAGCTACTGGCACATTCTTTTATTCATCATGAGCAACACAAGATGCGATGGTTCTGGATCGATCGTTTTGAAAAATTTATTGTCGGCCAGGAAGCGACCACGATCAAGAACGTGACTTTGGCCGAAGAGCCCCTGGACGATTACCTTCCAGGCACTCCGCATTACCCAGCCAGTTTGATGATCGAGGGTATGGCTCAAACGGGAGGCCTGTTGATCTCGCAGATCCAAGATTTCACGCAGCGAGTAGTCTTGGCCAAGGTCAGCAAGGCGGAATTCTTTGCAGTGGCCAAGCCCGGCGATCAGCTTCGGCTGACAGCACGCGTTCGCAGCTTACAAAACGATGGCGCTGCTGTCGATGGTATCATTGAACTTGACGGGCAGGTGCTGGCACGGATGGAGTTGACCTTTGCCATTCTGGACGAGACCTTTGGACAATCCTCGTTTTTCAATCCAGGTGGCTTGTGTCAAATCCTACGTTCGATGAGACTTTTTGATCTTGCCGTTCATCCCGACGGCTCGCCGATTTCGATCCCTCAGCACATGCTGGAAGCCGAACAAACCGAGGATATGGAAGTGTTCAATCCTCCCCGAGTCGCGTAATTGATTGATAGCCGCCAAAGCTTGATCACTCGTACCGGTTCCAGTGACCAACGTGCCTGGTATCCAGGATGTCTGTTTTGAGGCGGGTTGGTTTGTAGAGGACGACTACCGAGGCTTACCATGGGCGAATCGATGTGGCCAGAAGCGGAACCGACCGCTCGGCTTTTGATTGGTGTCAAGCAAGGGAACTCGGAGGCCGTAGACCAGTTGCTGGCTAGGTATCGCGAGTCGCTTAAGCGTTTGATCGATCTGCGATTGGACAAGCGAGTTGCAGGTCGCGTGGACGTGTCGGATGTCGTACAGGATGTGCTGATCGAAGCCCACCGGCGTCTTCAAGTCTATCTTGAAGATCCGGTCATGCCGTTTCATTTATGGATTCGTCAGATCGCCAAAGACCGCCTGATCGATGCGCATCGTCGTCATCGAGCATCAGCCAAACGAAGTGTGGACCGCGAGCAACGATTGCAATTGCCAGCTGCGATGGATGCTTCCAGTGTGGAGTTGGCCGGGCAATTGATGGATCCTGAATTGACGCCTGCCGCCAGGGCCACGCAGCGCGAGATGGCTCATCGAGTGCAGGCTTGTATCGCCGAACTGGAAGAGCATGATCAAGATATCTTGCTGATGCGACACTATGAACAATTGAGCAACCAAGATGTAGCAGCCGTGCTGGGGTTGTCGGAGCCAGCAGCCAGCATGCGCTACCTTCGAGCGCTCAAGAGGCTGCGTGCTGTGATCGAAAGTCGGCCTGCTGGTTCCGTCGAGGACTTTCAGACATGAGCCAGGCTGCCGATCACCCTGTTAATCAGCACGAAGAGGACTTAGCGACGCTGGTCAGCAGTCTGTTGGAGCGATTACAGGCTGGCGAGCAGGTGGATTATGCGAACGTTTGTGAACAGTATCCGCACCTAGCCGTTGATTTGAAAGAGGTGTGGGGAACATTGGTGGTTGCCGATGTGGCCGCAACATCACAGCGTTTGGAGTGGCAACCTGACTGGGACACGGGTCCTAAAACCAGCGGCTTTCAAACGCTGCCCAAACAGATTGGCGACTATGAGTTGTTGGAGGTCATTGGCCGCGGAGGAATGGGGGTTGTCTATCGAGCGCGGCAGGTGAGTCTTAATCGCGAAGTAGCGGTGAAGATGATCCAGGAAAATCGACCGCTCAATCCTGAAACTCGCAACCGATTTTTGGCAGAAGCCAAGGCCACTGCCAGGCTGGATCACCCTTGTATCGTGCCCGTCTACGAAGTCAGCGAATTTGAGGGCCAGCCGTTCTTTAGCATGCAGTTAATTCGGGGCCGAACCTTGGCCGATTGGCTACGACCCGGCAAAGTTTCACAGCGGCAAGCCGCGCGCATCATTTCCGAAGTCAGTCGAGCAATCGGCTATGCGCACAGTATGGGAATCTTGCATCGCGATATCAAGCCCTCCAACATCATGCTGGACGAATTGGGCCGAGTGCGAGTTACCGACTTTGGCTTAGCCAAATTCGCAGACTCGAAAGATAGTTTGACGCGAACCGGTGCCGCCGTTGGGACGCTCAGCTACATGGCTCCTGAGCAGGCGGCGGGTCTATCGGCGCAGATCGGACCCCGCAGCGACGTCTATGCGTTGGGGGCTGTCTTGTTTCACTTGCTGGCTGGCAGACCTCCGCTGATCGCTGACTCGCCAGTCCAATTGGCGATGCAGATTTTAGAACACGACCCGCCCCCGCTACGCTTGTTGGATCCAAAAATCGACCGCGATTTGGAATTGATCGTGGCTCGTAGCATCCAAAAGCCCCCGAATCTTCGTTATAGGACGGCGGATCGATTGGCTGCCGACTTGGAGGCCTATCTGAAGGATGAACCGGTTCGCGCTAGGCGTCGAGGAATACTGCCTGTGCTGGCAAGACTTTTTCGAGACACTCACCATGCCGTGGTGCTGGAGAACTGGGGGCTACTTTGGATGTGGCACAGTTTAGCACTGCTAATCGTGTGCCTATCGACCGAGTGGATGCACTGGTCAGGAGTCCGCAGTCGCATCAGTTACGCCGCATTGTGGATCGTTGGTCTGGGCACTTGGGCGCTGGTTTTTTGGGCTCTCAGGCATCGTCAAGGGCCAGTCACCTTTGTGGAACGGCAGATCGCTCATGTTTGGGTGGCTAGTCTAATCGCGATCGCACTTTTGACGCCTATGGAGTGGCTGTTAGGGCTAAGTCCCTTGACGCTGTCACCTATGCTACCGCTGATTGGAGCCATCATGTTCTTTGTGAAGGCCGGAATTCTCGCTGGACAGTTTTATGTGCAAGCGCTTCTGATGTTGGCAGCCAGCTTCGCCATGGCCGTCTTTCCTCAGGTGGCTCACATCATTTTTGGAGTGGTGGCGGCAGGCTGCTTCTTTGTGCCTGGCTTGAAATATTTTCGATTGCGACAGCGAAGTCAAATCTCTTAGGCTCTCTTAGACAAGCAGCAGATGAAAACCTACCCGGAATACCTGCCCTAGGAGCCTATCCCTCAACTTTCTCCACCGCTGCTGGGAAGACGATAGGGTTGAGAGGGTTGAATGGTTTTGGGATAGGCTTTACAGATCGATTGCTCGCCGCAGTTGCACACTTTCGCGAGCAGCCTGCAGGGCTCGCAAGCACTGATACACATCGTCCAAATCGCCCATCTTACGAACCAGACTTGTCACGGCGCGGTGGAATTGAGTCAACAATTGCTGTCCACCCGCTCGCTCGGTATCCAGCGATTCTTGATGCCGCCCCGCTTCATCAAACCAAACCAATCCATGGGGCAGATCGACAAACGCAAGACCCTTTTCACAACATACTTGGACGGCGGCCGGGGGTCGGTAGGCAATGGCTTCGTGCCAAGCATTAGGAAAATAGGTGCCGCAACTTATTTGAGCCACCGTGGTACCTAGAGGCGAATCGGGAGCCGAAAGATCGACGCTCATCGAACGGTAGTCCGTCTGCAGTTCGCTAGATGCCTGGCTGAGACGCTGATGCTGTACACATTGCACCGACCGGATTTTTCTGCCAACAATGAAGGAACACCAATCGATCAGTTCCATCAGTTCGCGATCCACCTTGGCCTGCAGGGGCTTGCCGCGGTGTCCCTCCGGGTCGCAGGTCAGGCGCTTGTGGCAAAATAGAATTTGTGGTGCACCCAGGCGGGTCGCAATCAGTTCCTTGAGTCGCAACGAAGCAGGAGCAAATCGCCTGGGGAACTCGGCCATAAAGGCTATTCCCGATTTATCCACTTCTTGTCGAACGGCGGCCGCTTGCTTCGGATCAAAATCGATTTCGCTACCGCAATAGACCGCTTTTCCATAGTCGCAGGCAGCTAGGATTGGCAACGCTCCGTACCACTGGCTCTCTAGCATCAGCACCGCATCGATGTCGTCCTGTTGCAACATCTTGCGATAACCGTCATAGCGAACGGTTTCGAATTCGCGAGCTACTGTTTCCGCAAACGCGCTGATGGGGCAGTAGACACCAGCCAGCTCATAGCGATCTTGCAGCGTCCTGATGGCCGGCAAGTAGCGTGTTTGCCAGTCGTTCGATAAGCCTAGAAGGCCGATTCTCAGTTTCATGAAAAAATACTCAGCGGGGCCACGATTGTTAACATGGGCTGACTGTCGAAAATAGCGAAAACTCGTGCCGCAATAATTCTAAAAAATTTTGTCAGTCATGATTGGGGGTTCTTCAGTAGCCATCCGGTGTAGTTGGCTCATGGATCAAAACAGCAAAAATGTCGTAGTTTCCATAAGAATTGGCATATTCCGGCGTTACCATCCCAAAGATCATTGTAGATCAAGCAGACTGGCTCACCAGCCAATGCTAGCAAATCCGAATTCTATTCAAGCAGCGGCTTGGTTGTCATGCTGGACCAGATCCTTATACTGCCACACAGGTTTTGGGTCGTCAAACTCAGTCTAATCGTTAGCTTATCAACAACACGACGACTTTTCCAACCTTAGACTTATCAAAGAAAACGATCGACTGATTTTGGCATAGACAAGGCGGTCTTGGTGACAGCAGCGGATTCTGTCCTGCCGAGGCTTAAGGCTCCAGTGATCTCCGGGTGCTGCCTTCGGTTGGCATCCAAGTAATTGCGAGTCGCCTGTCTAACTTACTGTCTCTGGAAAAAGGATTGGGTGTATGGTTCAGGTTGTACTGACAATGGTCTTGGCGGTTACGGGCGTTCCTAGCAAGCCTATAGCATACGAAGAGGCGATAGAGCAAGCTCAAAAAGAGAACAAGCCTGTTTTGATTCTAGTAGGTGCCAAGTGGTGTGCCGCATGTGAAATCATGAAACGCGAGACGATCGAGCCGATGAAGGCTGAAGGCGAATTAAAGGATGTGATCGTGACCTACGTGGATAAAGACCAGCGTCCTGAACTGGCTCAGCAACTGATGAAGGGCGAGACGCTTCCCCAAGTAGTCATGTTTGCCAAGGATAATGACCAGTGGCGTCGCCTTAGCCTTACTGGCATGCAGACCAAGAGTCGAATTCAAGAGATGCTGGGACGGGTTGCCAGCCTACCGACTGCCCAAGAACAGACCTTTCGCTAGCGGTTGAACAAATCAGAGCCGTAACCGTCAGCGACCGGCTGTTACCATCAAAGCCGCAAGCGTCAGCTAGCAAATTTGACGATCAGAGCTTTTATTGTCAGCGTGCGATTGTCGGCCTGGGGTTCGTTTGTATTCGCAACTGCGGATTGAAATGGATCGAAAACCGTGTGCTGACGCACTGCGGCTCGGATTGGAGGCCGGTCTTGCGACTGGCAAAAAACTTGAAACCCTTTATGATGACGGACGGGCCGGTGCATTGCGCCGGCTTGTTCGCTTGTGGTTTCTTACGAGTTTATTGATAGCCGATTTCTATGATCTTTTCTGAGAAGCTCAGACACTGCGTGCGGGAAAACGAGCCGCTTTCGACATACACTTGGCTTCAGATGGGCGGTCCGGCACGCTACTTCGCCGAACCAGGAAGCTGGGACGAACTGGTCGAACTGATTTGTCAGGCGAACCAGGCTCGGGTTTTGATCCGGCTACTGGGGGGTGGCTCTAACCTGCTAGTGCGCGAAGCCGGCGTGGATGGACTGGTTATTTATTTGGCAACGGCTGAAATGTGCAAGCTGGAGATCTCACAAGATCGGCTGACCGCAAGAGCTGGTGCCAAGCTGAACCACGTGATCTCTGCGGCTGTGGGAGCGGGACTGGGTGGCTTGGAGCATTTAGCAGGTATTCCGGGTAACGTTGGGGCTGCCGTGGCTACCAACAGCGGCAGCAACAACGCCGATATCGGCAGTCGTGTTGCTTCGGTGAAGGTCATTGATCGCAGTGGCCAGTCCAAAGTGCTGACAGCCAGTCAACTGAATTTTGGTTTCAGGCGCAGCACGCTGGATGACAGCTTGATTGGTGAAGTCGAGTTCAAGCTCAGGCCGGGAGATCCCGCCGAATTGACTCGTCGCATGCAGTCGCATTGGATCGTTCGCCGAGCCGCTCAGCCCGGTACCGGGTCCAGGACTGTCCAGGCCTTCTTGGAACCAGATGGTACAAACCTGTCAGACTTGCTGGATCAATCCGATGTGCGTGACGCTCGAGAGGGCGATTTTTACATGGACCCGATGCATCCTGGATTTGTGATCGCCACCGGGCAACCGCAAAGCAAGGATTTGCTAGCTTTACTGGCACGAGTTAGCAGATCCGTGGAAGTTAGGTCCGGAATTCAGTTGCATTCGCAGTTAAAGATTTGGTAAACCAGAAGAAGCGTCGAGCGGCCTCCGCAGGGTCGTGGCTCCTTCTCACTTCTGGTTATCCACAAATGGCTGCCGAATCAAAAAGTAATACCAACTGGTTCGCTCTGCTAATGCACGCCGTCCCTGGTGGTACCCTGATTTTTGCACTCATTCCGCTGGTGGTCTGTGGCTACTTAGGCTGGTATCACTACGGCGCACGAAAGCTTGACCAGGCGCTTTATTCCCTTCAGCTTCCACAGATTCAGGTAACGGCTCAGCCACCGTGGATTAAGTCATCGGTGCTGGAAGATGTGTTTCAAAGTAAAGGACTGGATCGGATCAA
Organism: Aureliella sp.; assembly: GCA_036804625.1. GTDB lineage: Bacteria > Planctomycetota > Planctomycetia > Pirellulales > Pirellulaceae > Aureliella. The sequence continues at coordinate 10,569 of DAIRSD010000088.1, forward strand.
TCTGCTGGACCCATCGGCTAGCGCCACGATTGCAGGAGCGTTCGAGACACATCCATGGATCGAGAAGACGGTTCGCGTCCGCAAGAAACAGGGCGGTTCGGTGGATGTGGATGTGATCTACCGCAAGCCGCTGGCTATGGTCAAGGTCTATTACTACCCAACCGATGCCAATGGTCAGCGCAGCTCCAAGCGGAAAGAAGGGTTCTTTCCAGTCGATGCCAAAGGCGTGATTTTGCCAGAGAGCGATTTCAAGCAAAATCAAGCGATGCTATTGGATTACCTGATGATCGACATCGATCAACTGGAACACCCAAACGCACAGCCTGGCATGCCGTTTAACGACATTCGCGTCATGGAAGCTCTGAAGCTGATCGCCTACCTGGAATCAAAATCCGATCCCAAGCAATTGGGACTCCAGTGGGTTCACGTGCGAGCTGATAGTCGGCCGACCAGCGTCAATCCGTGGCTATTCGAACTTTGGACCACCGACAAGCATCTGATCATTTGGGGGCACGCCCCAGGTGAAGAATCGGGAAGCGAAGACTCGGCCGAAAATAAGCTAGTGAAATCGACCAAGTGGCTTGAGGAACAGCGAGCCAACAGCGCCACGCGAGGCACTCTAACTCTATTCCAGGGTACAGAATCTCAGAAGAGTCTACCCGTATCCACCCAAAAACAATAATGGCTCAACAGGTGATTTAGCGGGCACAGCTTTTGTCATTAATCCGTGCTCAGCCAAAGTCGGTACTCGTGCTCGTAATCGGATGATGTACGGTACGTGGTTTCCAGGTAACCGTTCACGGAGTTATTTGAGTAAAGCCGGAGTTGGAATAGTCTCAAGTTTAAGTTCAAGTTCAAACTTTTTTGATCACCAGTTCCTAATTCGTTTCGACGGCAATCGCTTTCGATTGCGAGCACCATTTCACTGAGCACGAGATCGTCCAGCTTCATTACCGAGAATTTCACCAGATTAACGGCAAGCATCATCTGAATGAACGTCGGACCACGGCGATCAGTTGAACGCATCCTCGGCGAACGTACTAGTCACCGTCTGGCTTGCCACCAAAAACTGGTCGCTGACAAACGGGCGCTGACTCTTGCGGCTCTGATGGTAACGGCCGGGCGCTTACGCTTGCGGCTCTGAACTTTCGTCGCCAGGGTGGTCATCCGAATCCAGCCACCGGTTAAACTCATCCAAGCCGCACGAACTCTACAGCCTACAGCCTAAAGCAGCCTACTCCACCGGCAATCGCTGCATTTCAACTTTCGGCAACGGGCCGGTAAGAGCTTCCATGAAGGCCACTAGATCTAACATGTCCTGCTCGGAAGCTTTAAAAGCCTTGATCTTGTCGCTCAAATGTGGATTGGGGTGACCACCCTTCACATACCACTGGACGACTTCCAACAGCGTTTTCTGGCTGCCATCGTGCATGTAGGGACCGTTTTGAGCGATATTGCGTAGAGTAGGCGTCTTAAACGCACCTTTGTCTTCTTCCTTGCCGGTCTCAGCAAAGCGTCCCAAGTCGGGCTTTTCAGCATCCATACCAACGCCCAAGTTGTGATACTTTTCGTCAGTAAAATTAGCGCCTACATGGCAGGCGGCACAATTGGCCTCTTTGCTGAAGAACAGCTTTTGCCCGCGCTTGGCTGAATCGCTCATCGGATTGGCTTCGGCAGCTTTCTGAGTAGCCGTGTATCGAGCATACAGATCTGGATCTTCTTTCTTTACTTCGTCCAAGCTCTCGAACCCCTCAGTTCGAACGAACTCCTTCAGTCGCTCCAGACGATCGTTGTAATCATACTGACTGTCTCCGGTTACGATTACTCGCTCGAAAGTTGCAATCGCTCTGCCCACATCGTCTATATGAGGATCGCGGCCAAAAGTCTTCACAAATTGGGCTCGATATACGGCATTGGACTTCAGAAACGCAACCACAGCCTCGTGAGTGTTTCCCATTTCGATGGGATTGGCAATCGGGCCAACCGCCTGAGCTTCCAAGTCCTTAGCGCGACCATCCCAAAACTGCTCGCGACTTAGGATGCGGTTCATCGAGGTTGGCGAATTGCGCCCACCGGTCTGCCCCTGGATGCCAACACCAAATTGAGTGTTAAACCCATAGCCGCTATCGGGATGGTGACAGTCCGCACAACTGACTTCGTTGCCCTTGCTCAACCGGCGATCAAAGTAGAGCTGACGGCCGAGTTCCACTTTTGCATGTGTGATCGGATTATCGGCAGTGACATAGACTGCATCTTTCCCAACCGCCAGACCCTCGGGCAGAGTCAGATTAATTTTCTCATGCCTTGCTGGATCCTTAAGCCACTGATTGACCTGATCCAATGTCAAATCCCCTTTTCCTGGAATTCCAGCGGTCAAACGATTCTCCCCATCGGCTGACGCAGCTTTAGCTGTCGCACAAACAAACTGAGCAAAGATACAGC
>DAIRSD010000089.1:0-11904 GCA_036804625.1 Aureliella sp.
GATGCCTTTGATCCTGAATCCATTCCGGTTTCCAGCAAGCGATGGTCGCTGGTCATGCTCAGCCAACGCAAAGCATCAGAGGAGCTTGCCGCTCTTAGCTATTTAGAGATCAACAACCTTTCTTTCTGCACGGACGTCGAAAGTTTTGGAGTGATCGCAAAATTCCCTGACTACAAGTTTACTGCAGACAAAGAGGTCTTGTTGTACTGTGAACTGGACAACTATGTTAGCGAGAAATCTAAGGATGGCAAAGGCTTTGAAACTCAATTGCAGGGCAGCTACGAAGTCGTAGACGCTTCGGGCAAAAGAGTCGCTGATCAGTCGCTACCGCTGGACTCTCACGTTTGCCGCAACAAGCGTCGCGATTATTTCATCGCTTATCGCATCTATATCCCCCAGAAGATCGAACCTGGCAAATACAGCCTAAAGCTAACAGTCGAAGATGTGAAAGGTCGCAAGTTTGGCCAGTCCCAAATTCCGTTTCAAGTTCAATAACGATTTTGACTTTCTAACACGCGTTGCCTGACGATGCCAGCTACAAACCACGAGAATCGCCTACGTCAAATCGCAGTACTGGTAGCCAGTGTTGATGCCGAGGCAGGTCGGCAAATTCTGCTGAACCTGCCCAGTGAAATTGCCCGCCAGGTTTGCGCCTAGTCGGCAAATCTAGGCCCCATCCCCGCCGAAGAAATACGTGCATTGTTAGCCGAATTTCAAAAGTCACAGACCTCGCTCCAGCCCAGTCAACCAGACGTGGTCTCCAGCAATTCAGCTAGCCCCCGCGTACAATCCAATGTGGAAACTCAACCATCTGGTCGGTTTGCTGACGGCTTGTCTCAAAGTACCGACGCAGCATCCAACGACTTCTTGCAAGCCGATTCAGCCACAACCCAGCCACAGCGCCCTGGCTGGACACAAATGGGCGTCGAGGCGCTAGTGCGATTTGTAAAACACGAGCGACCAAACTTGGTTGCTACGATCATACAACAATTGCCAGCTCAACAAGGCGCACAATTGTTGCAACGACTTCCACGTCATCTGGCCAAAGACACGCTGCGATGCCTGGGCGATTTACGTGAGATGGACCCAGAGACGAAACAGGAACTGGATATCCATTTGACGCAGCGCCTGGAAGAGTATTATCAAAGCCTTCAGCATCAACGCGAAAACACTCGGCGTATCAATGAACTGCTGTCTGCCGCGCCTCCAGATTTGAAGCAACAGTGGGCTAGCTGGTTGCGTCCCGATGAGTTCACAGATCCAGATGAAAGACTCACTGATTCGATTCATTCAGAAGACACTGCAAAGAGCCAAATTCCGCCAGACGGACTTATGACCAGCGATGCTGTGACCAATGTGTCGATAGTAAACACATCGCAGTCGGTTAGGCTCGATGCGCTGGATCAGTATTATCGTCACCACGATAACTCGATGGATACAGAATACTTGGACCATGCGGTAGTCTTACAAGAGTTCGAGCGGGTTTTGGGACTGGGGCACCAACAACTGGCTGCGCTGCTAAGTGGACTAGACTCACAGACCGTACTGCTGGCACTGGCCGGAGCCACGCCGCAATTCATGAAACGTTTCTACGCGATGCTGGAACCTGCCGACGTCAAGGTGCTACAAAATCGTATCAAGCGGATCGGCCCCGTCCATTTGAGAGACATTGATCGCGCGCAAATGCGAGTCATTGAATCGTGTCGCAAATTACAAGAGCCCCTGAGCGTTTCGCGAGTGGCCTAGACTCAATCATCTAAGTTTTTTCCCAAAATGGCTTCCGTATTAAAACAAGATGGACTACTTCGAGGAACTGCGACGGCCAGTCCGGTTGCCTTTAATGTCGAAGATGTACAGTCCAAAGCTCGTGACTTTTTAACCGAAGTTCAGCAGCAGGCCGCTACTATCCTGAACCAGGCTCGGCAGGAGGCGGATAAAATTCGCATGCAAGCCAAACAAGAAGGTCTGCGCGACGCTCAGAAACAAATTGACGAAACAGCCAACCGTCTTAGCGATCAGCGCTGCAGAACAGCCATCGCAGGCTGCAGCCAATCGGTCGATCAGCTTAATGAAGCGACCACACAATGGTTATCGCAGTGGCGTAATCAAACAGTTGAACTGGCTGCACGCATTGCAGACAAACTGGTTCGGCGTGAAATGGCCTCGAATAATGAATTGCTTCGAGTTTGGATGGAAGAGGCGATTGTGGCTCTGCGTGATGAACGCGATTTGCGAGTCCTAGTGCATCCAGACGACTTTTCGATTGCTGGACGATTTCTACAAAGCATGGCCAAATCGGTCACCCATGCCGCCAGCGTTGAGATTATCCCAGACCCAGAAATCCGTCCTGGTGGCTGTATCGTTCGTTCCAAACATGGCCAAATTGATCAGCAATTGGAAACGCAACTTCAGCGTTTGGCCGATCAACTGAACAACTAATCACTTCAAGGTACTCGTGTGCTTGGCCAACTACCTAAACTACTGGACTCGTCGCGGTTGAACCATTCTCTGGACAGCGCTATCGCCAGTTCGATCGAAGGATCAATTTGGTCGGTCGGTCGCAACGCCATCGAAGCGGTTGCGCTGCCCGTACCCATGGGAGCGCTCTGCCAGATCCGTCGCCGCCACCTGAGTCCCATTCCGGCGGAAGTGATCGGCTTTGCAGGTTCTATCACGCTGCTGGCACCGCTAGATGGAGCCGAAGGGATTTCGCCCGGTGATCGAGTGCGACTAGTGGAAAGCTCCATCACAATTCCGGTTGGCCCTGAAATGCTCGGAAGAGTCTTTGATGCGGCAGGATGTTCCATCGACGATTTACCACAACCCATTGCCGCAGCGCGAGTAGCTCTGGATGCTGCCCCATTGTCAGCCATGCAGCGACCACCGATCACTCAGGTTCTGACGACTGGCGTGCGAGCCATCGACGGACTGCTGACGCTAGGACGCGGCCAACGTGTTGGTATTTTTGCTGGCTCGGGTGTAGGCAAAAGCACGCTGCTAGGCATGATGTCGCGTGGCACTGATGCGGACGTGATCGTGATCGGGTTGGTGGGAGAACGAGGTCGTGAAGTTCAGGAATATCTACAGCGAGAACTGGACCCTGAAACTAGAAAACGTTGCGTTACCATCGTTGCCACCAGCGATCAGCCCGCCCTGCGCCGCGTCCAAGCAGCCATGGCCGCCACAGCGGTAGCCGAGTACTTTCGAGATTCTGGACAACACGTCCTGTTGATGATGGACTCAGTAACTCGTTTTGCTATGGCCCAGCGAGAAATTGGCTTAGCCGCAGGTGAAGCGCCAACGACGCGAGGATATCCACCCAGCGTATTTAGCATGCTGCCACGCTTGGTAGAACGTTCGGGTATTGGTCCCACCGGATCAATCACAGGCATCTACACTGTCTTGGTCGAAGGCGATGACACCAACGAACCCATTAGCGATGCATTGCGAGGTCTTTTGGATGGACACTTCGTTCTATCACGCAAAATCGCTCATCAAGGTCGCTACCCAGCCGTAGACATACTGAGCAGTCTAAGTCGTTTACAAAATCATTTGGTAGATCCAACACACATCCAGCATTGTCAAGTGATTCGCAATCTCTTGTCTTCGTATGCCGAGAACGAAGACATGATCACGATTGGCGCTTACCCGCGTGGCTCCAACCCAACCGTTGATCGCGCCATTGTTCAATTGCCTGCTATCAACCAATATTTAGGCCAATCTTCTCGCGAAGTGGCATCGTGGCAATCAGCCACTGAAGGTCTGAAACAACTTGCCGTAACTCCAAGCCCAACCAATGGCTAAACCATGAATCAGTTCCGATTCCGACTGCAAAACATTCAAAAGCTGCGGCAACGTCTGCGCGATGAAGCCGCAGACGCGTTGCAGCAAGCTCAATTGGCAATCGACACTTTGAACTCAGAAGTCATGGCTTTGACCGACGAATTGTCAGATCAAGCCGAATTGCAAGCTCAGATCAGTCGGACCGTCATCGACACTCAGCGGGTTCTCGAGTCGCAGCGCTATCAATTGCATCTGCTTGGAAACATTCAGTCGCTGCGTGAGAAGGTTTCGTTAGTCCAACAGGAACACGAGCGGCGGCGTCAAACTTTAATACAACGTGAACAAGATGTGCGAGCACTTGAGCGATTGCGTGATGCTCAGCACCTTCAGTGGCAACATACTCAGTCCGTGCGACAACAACATCGATTAGATGAATGGGCCGGATTCCGGTACTGGAACTCTACCAGCACTGGTAAGCTGGGCGGTGATCTGGGGCCGCAACCTACCTATCTGCCTGAGTCCACTGCAAAAGAATTTGATGCGGCTCCAATCACAACATCTCCACGCCCCGACCAAGGAGCATAATTCATGGGAATGCTAATCCGCATGTTTGCCGCCTTTTGTGTGGCGACAGTAATCGCTCAACTGCTTATTCTGGGCATTGTGGCCGCCAAAGGGAACTTGCGATCCGACACAGTCACTCAGGCCATCGCACTTGTCAATGGAATTGATGCCACTGGCAGTCAACTGGAGGAGGCCCTGCGTCGAGCCGAGAATCGACCATCACCCACTCACGAAGAAATCGTTCAGGAGCGTGCCAAGCAGAGCCTTGACCTGCAAAATCAATTGGCTGCCATCACGCGTGAAAAAGATATGGTCTCTAAGCTGCTAGCCGATTTGACTTCTCGAAACGCTGAATTCGACAGACGTAGGCAAGATTTTTTTGTCAAAGTGGACGAACTTGAGAAAAAGACCATGCAGGAGAGCTTGCAAAGAGTGCAGCAGACTATTGAAGAATTACCACCCGATCAGGGTAAAGATCAACTGATTAAGATGCTGGCTGCGGATCGTATGGAGGATGTAGTTGCAATTGTTAAAGTTATGGACCCTGGTAAACGAAAGAAGATACTGGGAGAATTTGCGGCTGAAAAGGATTCTGACAAACTGCATGACATGCTGATGACCATGTTATCAGGCCAGCCGGTTGCTAGCTTGATCGAAAGCCAGCGAAAGAGTCTGAACGAGACGCCCTAGCGATTTCCGTTAGACCCTACCCATCGTCTTGGCATTGCACGAAGGTGTAGCTTATGGATGCTTCGGTCAATTCTAGAACCTCGGTCTCGCTTTGGACCACCAGCTTCTACTCGCAGTCGAACGCTGGCGATTTCTTGAATCATTTCGACTTTGGATCGTTGTTGGCAGACCAAGGCAACCTGCAAAACTCAAATCAACGCTCGCCCAATCGCACCGCCCCATCCAACGACCTGTCGGACGGATACGTTCAGCGTAAATCAGAATTCTCCAGTACTAATTCATCGTCTGAAACAGACGATGATCGGTCATCTTCAGGCTCGCGAGATCCAAAAACCGAAGAAAGCAATTCAGCAGACAGCTCCGATCAACCGCAGGCTCAAGCGGACACTGGCGACTCTGAGTCCCAGGAGGAAATTTCGGACTTAGCCGGAGCGATCTCCGCTGCCGACCAATTAATCCAGTCCGCTGTGTCTCAGGAAGTAGTTCAAGCTGATGCCACTGAAGAATCTTCGGCTATCGCTGCCACTCGAGGCACCTCAGTAGACACCGCTCAGACATCGTTGTCCAATCCGAAAACATCCGAAGGCGTCACTGAAGAACTTTCTGCTTCAACGCGACGTGCAGTTTCAGAACTAGCGGCGGATTCAGAATTGGGCACATCGGATGTTCAGCCCAAGCAGGATGTGAGCGGTGCTGAGACTGCGAAAGTGATAAGTGATGTCAACAATTCTACGGGACTAACAGGAAGTCAAAATACGAGTCAGCAGTCCGGCCAATCCGAATCGACTCAGTCGAACGAACCCCTAGAGACAGCCGAGGCACAGCTTGATGTATCAATGGAAGGGGTTGAGCAAGCAGCGACTGTCGAACCGGCAGCCAAGTACGACTTGAATCAGAACCCATCGCCTAGTGACGCCAATCGAAGGGGTAGGGCAGGGCGGCGAGCCGATCGCGTGTCCGGTTCACCCTCAAGCAATGAACCCGGAAAAGCATGGGAAACCAAGGCCGAACTATCGATCAATCCGCAGACCAACACAGCTCTGCCTGCTAGCACCTCAGCCGAGAACCCACAGCTCCAGACCACCGATCAACAATGGGTACAGGCCGAGATTACGCCTGCGGCCAGCGAGGCCATCCAGAGTGCCGTCACCGATACCTTCGTTCCCAATATCAACAATCTAAGTTCTGACTTTGCGCTGGACTCTGCTATCTATGAAGCCACATCCGGTGACCGGAGTATGAGCACAGGTGAAATAAAGGTAGACAACAAACAAAGTCCTTGGCAGTCACGGCAAGAATCTGGCAGCCAGTCACCAACAGATTCAGCTCAGGAAACTAGCGCCTCGGATGTCGCCAAGAACATGAATCAGACGGAGAAGCTGCGACTGATTCAGCGTGTGGCCCGCAGTTTCTCTAGAATAGGCCCCACCGGTGGCACCGTTCAGTTACGTCTTCATCCGCCCGAGCTTGGAGCCTTGGCAATCCAGGTGCAAGTGGAGGGGCGCAGCATGGCGGCACACTTGACAGCCCAGTCCTCGGCGGCTCGTGAGGTCATCATGGAATCGCTACCGCAATTGCGTCAACGATTGGCCGATCAGGGGTTTGAGATTTCGCAGTTCACCGTCGATGTCACCAGCGATACCACCCTAAGCCCTGGTACAGCGGATTCAAATGGCGAGCGGTCCCAACAGGATGCTCCATTGCCTGGTCCAAATACAACTGACTTGCGACGTTCCATCCATTTGCGCAAGCAGCTTGATTTGATGGCGACCAGCGCCAAATTGACGACCACTGGCATCAGTCAACGCGATCAGTCTGAACTCGATTTGCAAGCATAATTCGCGAAAGAAGTGCAGTCTCGACTAAAAACGGTCGCGGTGGCAAGCTGAAAAAACTGGGAAGCCTAGAATCCGCCACTTCGTCCGCTGGCCTTGACGCGCCAGCCGACTCATGATTCTATGCCAAAGTAGTGGATTGCTCCGTCAATCCAGTTGAGATAAATATCGCTAATGCTCGAATTAGTAGGCTTCGAAGCTGGTTGTGACCGGCGTGGTTCTTTCGGGCTGTTCGGATCTGGCGGGCTTTGACCGAGCAAGTTATGACCGGCGGAGCGGTCAGCGACAATGGGTGGGACTTTGAGATAAAAGGAATCGACGATGACTAGAATTCCCGGAACCAGTTCGACGTCAGGTGGCAACACCAGCAGTAGTAACGTCAAAGGCAATGACCTTCGCGACGTCGACCTGGATCAGTTCCTGGGGCTATTGATCACTGAACTGCAAAATCAGGATCCGCTCAACCCGATGGACAACGCTCAGATGCTCACGCAAATCAGCACGATTCGCGAAATCGGCTCGACCAATCAACTAACCGAAACGCTGGGCAACTTTGCTGTCGGACAGGAACTGGCGATGGCAAGCAATTTAATTGGCAAAAAAGTTTCGGGCCTGGACAAGGATGCCAAAGAGATTCAGGGGGTAGTAGAACGAGTGTCTGTGCAGACCGATGCAAAGAATCCCTCCAATCGCCAAGTATCGGTTCATGTTGGAAACAAGATTGTCGATATGAAGAACATTCGGGAGATCGTATCTAACTAATGCTAGCGGTGCTGCGCGGCTCCAAGCCATCGTCACCGCTCGACTGGGAGTGGTTTGAAGATGGGATTAACCTCTGCGCTCAGCACATCGCTGACCGGTCTAAACGCTGCAGAAGCTCAGATTGACGTAGTTGGCAACAACCTTGCTAACTCGCAAACCGTAGGCTTTAAGTCGTCGGAAGTTATCTTCGCTACACAATTCTTACAGACGTTGTCGCTGGGTGCGGCCCCAAGCGTTGACACGGGCGGTACCGATCCGCGTCAAATTGGCCTGGGCGTTCAAGTCTCGGGAATTACGCCAAATTTTCGGCAAGGGACTATTCAGATCAGTTCCAGTCCTTCCGACTTGGCAATTCAGGGCGATGGATTGTTCATCGTTCAGGGTGCCAACCAAGAAAAGTTGTACACGCGAACTGGCATATTTAACTTGAACAGTTCGAACCAATTGATAACGCCCACCGGGCAGCGATTGTTGGGGTTTGGTGTCGATGATCAATTCCGAGTCCAGACCACTCAGTTGGTACCGCTGACGATTCCACTAGGCAGCGAAGCGGTAGCACAGGCCACTCAAAATGTGGTGATGGAAGGAACATTAACACCCTTGGGCGATGTGGCCGACACGGCCGAAGTAATCCAAAGTGCTGTGCTTGGGAACGGTTCTATACCCCGACCAGACGGCAGTAGCATCGGCTTGGCCAGCGCTTCACGACCGATCACTTCCGGCATATCAACCGCCTCCAACGTGGGCGGTGGCACCTTTAACCAGGGCGAAGTCTATCAGTACCGGTTTGTCTATGTTGATGATTCGGGAACTGAAAGCCCAGCCAGCAACGCAATCAGTGTCACCATTCCGCCGGGGCAGACCAACGCCACGATTTCGCTAAACAATTTACCGAGCGTGCCGGACTACTCCCAACTGCGAATCTATCGCACGGCAGCGAATGGCAGCGACTTTTTCCGACTGGATACGGTGGCAACCGGTGGCAACTTTACGGACAATGGCTCGCTGCCGGCTGGCCCCGCGCTGGATGCTGCTGACCTGAACGGCAACTACAGTTACATGATCACTTACTTCCGAGCTGGCGACCCGGAATCTCGGCCATCGGTGGTGTTGGGGCCACAAAATATTGTTAGCGGTCGTGTGCATCTTACCAACTTGCCAACGCCGCCTGCGCCACCACCTGGCGGCGGATTCCCGCCTTATGATTAGATCCGCCAATATCGCACCACCGCCTCGGACCAGGGCACTTTCTACCTTGTTGATACGATTGCCCCAGGCCAGGATTATACGGATAGCAAGACCGACGCCGAGATCAGTAACCTTGCGATTTCCGGCAACAAGGTCATCGACCTAAACGGACCTCGAATCGACAGTAACACACTGCTTACCGAAGTGACTCGACTGAATGGCTTTGACTACGAAAATCCTTTTAAGGTCGGCACGCTGTCTTTCGAAGGTCGCAAGGGCGGTCGCTCTCTTCAGGCAAAGACCTTCGAGATCACCGCTACCAGCACCATTCAGGATCTGGTGAGTTTCATGGAGCAATCCATGGGGATTCAGGCCAACTCAGGTGGTTCGGTCAATCCGATGCCATCATCGCTTAATACGATTACCGGCGAGACCGGCAGCTTGGTCGCTGGTGCCTATATTCGAGACGGCCAAATTCGCTTTGTATCCAACAACGGAGTCGACAATGCCTTGAGCATTGATCTGACCAGCCTAAGAATGACAGACGCCAACGGGGTGATCGAAGTCCCCAACTTGGCTTTTGGTTCCGTGCAAGAAGCCAAAGGACGAAGCGCTGTTGCCGACTTCATCACCTATGATTCACTAGGCATGCCCATTCGTACCCGCGTGACCGCTGTCTTAGAAAGCAAGTCTGACGCAGCCACTGTATACCGCTGGTTCGCTGATTCAGCAGACAACATGCCGCTGACAGGATCTCAGATCGCTGTTGGAACGGGCATTCTTACCTTTGATGGAAACGGCAACTTCATCTCGGCCAGCAATTCCACAGTAGCCGTCGATCGGCGGAATATCCCCAGCGTTTCTCCATTGCAATTTGACTTAGATTTTAGTGGACTGTCCGGCTTGGCAGCACAGACTTCTACGCTGGCCGCTGCTCGTCAGGACGGATCGCCTCCAGGAAAATTGACCAGCTATGTGATCGGAGAAGACGGGTCGATTCGAGGCGTGTTCAGCAATGGTATCTCTCGTTCGCTGGGCGAGATTCGTTTGGCTCGCTTCATCAATCCGGCTGGTCTGGAGCAGCGTGGCCAGAACCTATTCGCTCAAGGGATCAACACCGGTCTGCCCATCGAAGGTAAGCCGGGTGAAAACGGCATCGGAACCGTTAGTGCCGGTGCGCTCGAGCTTTCCAACACCGACATCGGTGGCGACTTGGTCAAGCTGGTTCTGGCTTCGACACAGTATCGAAGCAACGCCCGAGTCATCACCTCAACCCAGCAACTGTTCGATGAGCTGTTAAATATCCGTAGATAGCCAAGACCCGGAACCTGCAACTGATGAAGCGAGCGGCAGAAATGTAGCTGCCGTCGCCATCCGGTGGTTGCGGAAGAAATGTAGCTGCCTTCACCAGACGGGGGTTGTGCTGGGCGTCCACCGTCTGGCGCCGGTATCTACGGGTGACGTCACATTGGCCGCTCGCTGCAACTTGATGGGGCGTGGTCTGACGGTCTGATACAAGTCCAATTCGGCTCGACCACCAATCATTCCGAAAACTCGACGGATTTGGTCGCGGAATTTGACAAAACTGCATGAGTGCCCACGCTGCTCAACCTTCTGAGCATGCTCTTGGGTCGGCACCACATCTTGGCTTCGCGACCCCAGGACATAGAAGTGCGGTTCGGCTTGTACCAACCAGTCCTGACCCTGCGGACACAGCCACAAGTAGTGGTCATAAGCAGGCTCGGACAATCTGTCGCCACAGTTGATGATGATATCGACCTCCAAGTCCCCAAACTCCTGCTGGTTCTTCTGGAGAGTGACCTGCAATCCGCTGTCTCGGCTTCGAATCGCCTCGATTCCCCAAGCAGCCATGGCCACAACGGTTTGAGCATCCGCTGTTTCGTAAAGCTGCTTGGCTTGCCGCACCTGATCCTGCGAAAGCCAATCCCAGGTTAATTCACTTTCCAACCACGATGAGTTACCGCTCATACGTTTGGGAAGCACCCAAAAAAGACCAGTCTTCTCTGCGGTCAGCTTATCCAGCTCCAAGGCGTTTGCCGCCGCGGCCGCATCATCGCCGAACAACAGAACTCGCTTACCTGCAAACAAACTGCGTTCTTTGCCCAGGACGGCACGCTTGCCGCACAAGACATGCGAAGCTACTTCAGACCAACCAATGGGAATGCCACCGCCGCTTGCCATGCCGCATCGCGTTGCCTGATCACCGCTGCAATCCAGCACCAAATCAAATACTTGACTGAATTGCCCACGTGACTGGCTGCTCAGCAGCATCCGAAACTCCTGAGCGGCTCGGTCCTCGATATCGACCGGATGAGTATCGCTGCAGCCCAGCCTGCTGATCGAGAGCACCGGCGTGCGGTTCTGAATGGAATCATGCAGCAAATCCGTTCGAGCAACGGGTAGAAGATACTGCTGAACATATTCCTGGCAGGTTGGGACATGATTCAATTCAGGCAGCGGGCTATCATGCGCCTCAAGCGCTGCCAGCCCCAATGATGACACCAAATCGCGCCAGGGCGACGGCATGGACATTTGCCCCCATCGAAGTATGCTGTCCCCTATCTTGTCCGTTTCGTATAGCTCGACCGAGTAGCCCAGAAAACGAGCATACAAGGCGGCTTCGATTCCACAGGGGCCGCCGCCAATCACCGCTAGGGTTGCTGGCGTGTCGATTTCTGGATCCCAATCCACTTGGGTCTGGGCCGCTGGGATGTTTTCTAACGGGCGTTTGGAGTGCTGAGAATCTGATGACGGGTCCGACATAAGGGCCTGGGCGTTTGACAACGAGAACGGTTGCGATCACAAGTGAAACGTGCCAGGTGTTAGTGTCCGCGCTTCACCGACTTGGCGAGTCCCTTGCTCACCCTGTTTTGAAGTAGCGCATTTCCAAACTCGCAGGCGCAAAGCGTCGGTTGTGAAGTCGCGCATTTCCAAAGTCGCAGGCGCGACGGCAGATGATAGCCTGGGATGCAAATCCCAGGAAACAATGCAAAACGTGGTCCCGTAGTACCAGCCGCCAATGGACGCCAAAGCGGGGAATGGGGGCTGGGGCGACGGAGGG
>DAIRSD010000089.1:11914-12972 GCA_036804625.1 Aureliella sp.
AACTGTGTCCCCCCTCTCCCCACCTCTCTAGCCCCCCTCCCCCTTTTTTGGTCTTTGGCCCCCACGACGGTCTGTGTTCCCTAAAACCCTGGGATTTGCATCCCAGGCTATCACCTGCCGTGCCTTCGGCACTTAAAAACGCAACTACGTATTTTGCTTAACGGCGTTGGGCGAGGCGCGTCGCTTGCCCGCCTCGTTCCTACACTATCACTGGCAGCGCTCAATCATATCTAATTTCCGTCAACTTGTGCAGTTGAGTACTGCAAAACCATCGTCAATTCAAGCAGACCGCCTCTTTGGTATCCAAACTTGCATCCAATTGTTCGATTTCGGCCTGAACCTCTTCGATGCTTCGCAAGACGCTGCGTTCATCTTCGGTCAGTTGGACATAGCCCAGTTGATCGATCACTTCCAAGATTTCGCTGCACGTGGGAAACATCCGGCCGCTGGAACGCTTGTAAGCGTCGATAGCCTGCATAAACTGAATTTCTCGTAGGTTGTACTCGCGTTCACAGGTTGTCGGATCAATCTGGCGGCGACGTTGCTGCTTGCGAGCGGTCAACTGGTTGGCGGGCTTTTCAGTAACAGCAGCCGCTATTGGACTTGCCGCCTTGGAAGGCTGAGCGGATGACTTGGCAGGGCGAGCCTTTCTGGCTGACGAGCTGGGCGACTTTGCGTCAGATTCGATGGAGCGGCGTTCTTTGTTGCGTCGGCGATCCATCTGAACCTCTTGATCCCCAACTTTGCTTTTTCGTGGCATGTCTGTCCCCGTCGTGTAAGAAAATGGCTATTTAGCGAGAAAACTGCGGTGATCAGCTTGGTAGAACCTATCTGGACCGCATGGGTAGATGTCAAAACTTACACGCCCAGTAAAACTTTGCCGAATCATCTGAAGAAGAACTATCAGATAAAGTCTATCAATCACCTAGAGGACTCCTTTTTTACCGATTGTACGGCTGGAACCGGCTATGACCCCAGCACAAAGCTACCAGCCGGAGTGCCTTAGCACCCGGTTCTTGAGGCAACCAGACCCTAGCGCGATTGCTTTTGGTCAAGCA
>DAIRSD010000090.1:0-12970 GCA_036804625.1 Aureliella sp.
AAACCTTCCTTGGCCGGTCATCACAACATTCATGTCCACATCAGCAGCCACATCTTTTTCGAAGTCCAGAACCAAGATAACTAGACCATCGATAACGCCTACGCTGATAGCCGCGACACTGTCGGTAATGGGATGTGACGAGGTGTCTGCAAATTGCGGATAAAGTGCGTCGCAGAGTGCCAGAAAGCCTCCAGTGATACTTGCGGTTCTAGTGCCACCATCGGCTTGCAGCACATCACAGTCAACTGTCAAAGTGCGTTCGCCCAGTTTCTTGAGATCGATGATCGCTCGCAGGCTTCGGCCAATCAATCGTTGGATCTCGTTGGTTCGGCCATCTACTTTTCCCTCTCGTTCGCGACGCTTGCGCTGTGGCGTGCTGTGAGGCAACATGTTGTATTCTGCAGTTACCCAACCTTTTCCTGAACCCTCCAACCAAGGCGGCACGCTGTCTTGCAGGCTTGCCGTACATAAGACTACGGTTTGTCCCGATTCGTATAGAATGCTACCTGGGCTGGTTCTAGTGAAGTGCCTAGTGATTTTTACAGGGCGAATCGTTTGCGTCATCTACGAAATTTCCTAGGTATTACAAGAATGGATGAATTTTTTGTGGTGACTTGTCATAAGGAAGCAAGCTAGACTTAGTTGGCGAGCGTAGTGCGATTCCAAGGCTAAGGGTGGTGTGTGTCGACGATTGCAAGAGCCTGAGTGTGGATGTGGTTGTTGCTGGCAAGCACACTTGTGGCTTGCAGCGGTAGTGGATGGCCGCGAGCTGTCGTGATTTTACCACCGGCCTCTTGGACTATGAGTCCACCGGCGGCAAAATCCCAGGGTGATAAATGATATTCGAAGAAGGCTCCCAGCATTCCGTCGGCAACCATGCACAGGTCTAACGAAGCTGCGCCAAATCGCCGTGTACCATGCACGCCTGCCTTAAAAAAGTCATGCAGCGCTCGAAGCGTGGCCTCCATCATGACACCTCGATCATAGTAGCAGCCTACCCCAACCAAAGTTTCACTCAACTGCTGGGCTGCGCTGACAGAAAGTCGTCGGTGATTGTGGTAGGCCCCTTGTCCGCGAACGGCCCAGTACCAGTCGCCTCGAATCGGATTAAAGACCACTCCACATTGTGCCTTGCCTGACTGGTAATAGCCAATGGAGACGGCAAACTGAGGAATTCGATGAGCAAAATTATTAGTGCCGTCCAGCGGATCGATGATCCATACGTGATCAGCGTCGATCGAGCCCTTGGCCTGCTCCTCGCCTACGATCTGGTGATCAGGGAAGTAGCCTCGAATAATCTCAGCCACCTTCTGTTCGGATTCTAGATCGGCCCGCGAGACAAGATTCTGAGGTTCCTGCTCCGACTTGCTCCACACTTGGACTCCCTGGTGGAAATAATCGGCCACAATTTGCCCGCCCGCCGCCGCCGCTTGTAGGGCAACCCTTAAAGGTGGCGAGTTCTCGGACAATGGGATATTGGGTGGAGCTAATGATGTCATTCTTAGGTTGCTTCGGTTTGTGGCAGTGCTAATCGGGGGGCTCAACGGTCCAGTATCACCAATATCAATTTCCCCACAATGCCTCCAGTAGCAAGCCCAATCCCCCGGGCTCACGCATTTTCACAAGAAGTAGCAGGCACTCTACCCGTGCCGTCCGCGTTCCAACGATTTACCTAAACACTTAATGAACAGCTTTTGCTTATCTATTTTTTCCGCTTCCGCCTATGTCAACAGCCATAGGAGATTGATATGCTAGCTATTGTGTGGTCTTGGCATGAAAATGGGGTATGCTTAGCAGCAAACCAACGGTGGAGCTAAATTGCCAGCAATTAGTATTTTGTATCTTGCAATCAAAGGAGTAGAAATGACAAGCTTTTTGTATTCAACGATGTCACTTCGGCAACTTGCAACGGCTTTAGCCTTTGGCATCAGCACCGTTTTATTGTTCAACGCGACCGCCAAGGCACAAGATGCACCTAAGTCGGACCAGGGGGAACTGGATCGCGACGAGAGCATCAAGCGGATGCTCACTGGCATCAAGCTGATTTGCCATTTCATCATGGACGTCATTCCGATGACGGATCTGCATGACGAGACCTATGAGATTCGCAAGGTCCACAAGCTGAAGCCCGACGGTGATACCTGGGCGATTCATGCAAGAATCAAATATGGCGACCACGATCTGGTAGTGCCAGTGCCTTTGCAAATCAAGTGGGCCGGAGATACACCGGTACTTACCATGGACAAGATGACGCTTCCAGGTCTAGGGACTTTTTCCGCACGAGTTGTGCTGCACAACAACCGATACGCAGGTACGTGGCAACACGATGAAATTGGCGGACACCTGTTCGGAACTATTTCCGCCCCAGAATGACCAAAGGTGTCAATCTGTATGGGAAGCTGGTCGATGTAGCTGATTCTAGGCTACGTAGTTTTTCGAGAAATTCTGGCGAGTTTCATCGTACGCCGATGCGTTAGTCGGTGTCTCCAGAAGAGAGATTGCACTTCATGTCGACCTGTCCATCAACCAAACATGCCATGTTGGCCAAGCTGTCACTGGAGGTTCGAAGCTTGGAGCTGTCAGGCTGCCAGGCTAGTGATCAAGCTGCAATCAGCACTGGGTGCCAGGCTATGGATGCCTGTTTGCCAAACAACGGTTATACTGCTGGTAGCATCATCGAATACCTGCGGGCAACTTCGGGTTGCGGGGCTAGTTATCTGGCTTTGGCTGCGGCTTCTGCGGCTCTGCAAGCTGCGGGGGACAAGTATTTAGTGATTGTCGACTCGCATCAGCAGTTTTATCCGCCCGCGCTACGGAGCCACCAGATAGCGCTGCCGCAAGTGATCTGGGTGCGCCCTCAAAATCAACTGGATACAGTTTGGGCCATCGATCAAGCACTGCGCACGTCGTCAGTGGCAGCGGTGATTGCAGACGTCGAAAATTTGGATCAGCGCGAGGCTAGACGTCTGCAACTGGCTGCTCAGCATGGTGGCGGTATAGGCTTGCTGCTGCGTGGCCTGTCGGCTCGTCACCTGCCCAGTTGGGCCGAGGTGCAGTGGGTGGTGCGCAGCATGCTGCCCGCTAGGCCAGCTGTCAACCTGGTTCCAGAAACTACTGGTGGCAGGCCACTGGCTGATCCCATGCGCTCGATAGAGGTCCAGTTGGCTCGGCTGCGTGCTGGCCGCGCAGGAGCGCGGTTGCTGTTAGATCTTGACCCCAGCAACGGCACGCTGCATCCAGCCCAGCGCCAGAGGAATCGCTATGAACGACATCAACGACCCATGCCACAGCGGGCTCAACAGAGACGCAGTCGTACCGGCTAAACAAATCTTGTGTGTATGGCTACCCAATTGGCCGATCCAGCGGATTCAGGCAAGCGAACCAGCGTTGGCAAACAGGCCGCTGGTCTTAACGTCCCGAGATCCTAGGCGAGGCGTTGTAGTTGCCGCCGCCAATTTGACTGCGCGTCGGGCTGGCGTGCGTCCCGCAATGCGACTTGCCGAGGCGACAGCGCTTACCGAACTGGAGATCCGAACCTTGGAACCGGATGAAGATCTTGAATCACTCCGGTCACTGGCCGAGCAGGCTCAGCAGTTCAGTCCGCTAGTTGGATTGGAACAATTGGACAGGCGGACCTGGGCGGGACGTTGGTTGCATCAACCCGAATGTCTCTTGCTGGACATTACGGGATTGCCCGGTCTATTTGGAGGACCGGCCAACATGCTGCGACAAATTGGCGGGTGGCTCCATCAGCAGCACTACTTTGGATGCCTGGCCGTTGGTAGTTCTGTGGGGGCTGCTTGGGCACTGGCCTGTTACGCGCTGCGCCATGACGCTCGGCCAGCACCTGAATCAACTGACCCACAATCATCTAAGCCAGGAACAGCTAAGCCCGAATCGCCCGTGCCTGAATCTCGCTATCTGTTCTTGGATCCGGACCAGCAATTGCAGCAGTTACACCAATTGCCACTGGCAGCGCTTCGCATTGATGACAGCACGGGCCACACACTGCGCCGCCTGGGACTCAGTCGCATCGGTCAACTGGCCAATTTGCCACGAGCGGGCTTGGCCAGTCGCCTTGGCCAGCAGCTTCTGAATCGTTGGGATCAAGCCTGCGGGTATAGCGAGGAAGCCATCGTCAGCGTCCATCAACTGCCCGAGTGGAGCGTAGAACAGGAACTCGAGTTGCCCACGGATCACATCCCAACAATTGAAGAATTGGTCCGGCGCGCCATTTGTCAACTGGCGATGCGATTGGAAAAGGGTGGGAAGGGTGCGCTGCGGCTGGTGTGTCGTTTAGACTTGGTCCAGAAGACGCCACTTGTCTTTCAATTGGGCCTGTTTCGACCTACCTGCGACTCGCAGCACTTGACCATGCTGATGACCAGTCAAATGGAGCACTTGCTGCCCAGTCAAATGCAGGCTCCACTTTGGCGTTTGTCGCTAGCAGCAAGTTTGATCGCGCCGTTGGTATGGCGACAATCCGATCTATTCCAAGCCGACCAGGCTGGCAATCGCCACGAAATGGCTCGGCTAGTCGATACGCTCAGCGCTCGCCTTGGCCGCAAACAAGTCTTGCGCGCGCAGGTGTATCGCCAGTCGCAACCCGAGCTGGCCTATACGCTTAGCCCGCTGACCGGCCTAAAGCCCGACGGGCAACCTCGTGATACGCTGCGCAAGCTGAGTAGTCGACAGGCGCTGCAGGCTGCTGAACCCATGCCGGAAGATCCGCTGCGAAGACCTACACTGCTGTTACCAAATCCGACGCCAATCGAGGTTGCTGGTCGTTGGCTATCCTCACCTACACCTCAGTCGCAGAGTCTGTTGCTCACGCAGCAGCCTGCAACCGATTCGGCAAGGTCGACTGGCCAAGCCGCTGCACCGGCCAGGAGCAAGACAACCAACGGCTGGCATGAGGTGATGGCTGCCTGCGGCCCAGAGCGACTGGAAAGCGGTTGGTGGAAGGCAGCCAGTTGCCGTCGCGATTACTACCGCATTATCACTCATCTTGGTTGTTGGTGGTGGATCTATCGTGATCTCAGCACAGGTAAATGGTACCTACATGGAATTTTTGATTAAGGAACCGCTCACCAATAGACTGCCGAACTTGTTATCAGCCGGAGTGCGTTTCGAAGTTTCGAACCAATCAACTGACACACTCATTGGCGCGTCGGTCTGGTATTCCCGGTAGATTTTCATCTGATGCTCGCCTTGCAGTCCGCTTGTCGTTGAACGAACGAGAAACTATCCTACTGGCTGTTTATCACGCAAAGTCGAAATATTCAATTCAGAAAAATCGCGAGAGGAGTTCCACAAAATGGTTATGTTACGTACTTGCCAACGATGTTGCGCGTGGGCATTGTTAACTGTCTTCATCGGATCGAGTGCCAGTGCGGAATTCAAAGCTGGAGCAGGTAAGAAATCGATTCAGCCCAAGTTGCCAGTTCCAATCTCAGGTGGCATGGGAGCACCGAAAATGGCTAACGAGGCGCGGGGTGAGTTGACGGCTCGTGCAATTGCGGTAGCCGACGGGGACACTCGCGTGGCGGTTTGCTGTTTAGATCTACTTGGGTTTCCGGCTGTCTTGTGTCAGCGAGTGCGTCAGCAAGTGAAAGGCGTTCCGGCGGAGAACATCTTGATCGCTTCCACGCACACACATAGCGGCCCAGACGCCTACGCTTTCCCCGATGGCAAAGGTGGACACACCGGCGATTTGAAGTACATCGATTTTGTCGTGCAGCAAGCGGCAGCAGCCATTCAGGCCGCAGTCGATTCACTGCAGCCTGCCAGCTTGAATTCGGCCAGTGGTGATGCACGAGGCAAGATCGCGTATAACTACTATGCGCCTGACCTATACGACCGAGAAATGGGCGTCCTACAAGCTCGTGACTCCAAGGGTGCAACGATTTTTACCTTGGTCAATTACGCAGTGCATCCCGAAGTACTTGGCAATGAAGTGGATATCGTCAGCCCGGATTTGGTTGGCCCACTGTGCGAAAAGCTGGAAGCGGACTGCGGAGGGATGGGGATTTTTTTAAACGGAGCGCTTGGCGGTATGGTCACCGCCGACAACCGTCTGCTGGATCAGCCCAAAGACCCGCAGCGAGGTTACTGGCAAGATCAACGAGACTGGGATGAATGCTTGCGAATCGGCCATCTTATGGCTGATGAGGCTCAGCGGCTGATCAAAGATTCGACAGCTCAGACAGCTCCAAAGCTCTCCTGTCTTTCTCGCAATGTGCGCTTTCCAGTCGATTCGGATATCCTCTGGCAAGTGTTTCTCTACTCGCCGCTGAATCATCAGGCAGATCGAAAAGAGCGCGTTATGGAGGTGCCGGTGAACCTGATCAAACTGGGTGACTGCCAGATCGCTAGTATTCCCGGCGAGGCGCTGCCGAACATCGGATTTTATCTGAAGCGCAAGATGGCAGGGGAGCACAAGTTTCTGTTTGGTCTGACCAACGATGCGTTTGGCTATATTCTAACCGAAGTAGATTTTAACAGCTTTGACCGTTACGATTACGTGTCGCGCACCTGCCTGGGCGAGATGACCGGTAAGATTCTGATCGATAATCTGCTTGAGATGATACAGCAGGCGGCAGGCGACCAGTAGCAGCCCACCGAATCGCACCGCTACAAGCCACTCCAGGCTTTGCGTAAAAATTCGCCCGCATTGCGCCAAAAGATGCCCTCGATATCGGCGGCCGGATATCCCCGAGCCGCCAGCAGCGAAGGTAAGATTTGTAGATCGGCTATGGAATCCAGATCCAGCGGAGTCTGCTCGGTACCGTATCCGCCGTCCAAATCGGTTCCGATACAGACATGCTGAGCGTTGCCGGCCAGTTGACAAACGTGATCGATGTGCTGGCAGATCTTTTCGATTCGCAGATCAAAGTCCTGCGGTCGGCTTTTCGTGTGCTTCCACCCCGGAACCATCATGATGGCATCAAAGGCCATGCCCAGGAGGCCTCCCTTTTCAATAACCGCTAGTATCTGGTCATCAGCAAATTGCCGATTCCACGGTGCAAGTCGACGACAGTTTTGATGGCTGGCCCACAGTGGTCCTTGGTAGCAATCCATCACTTGCCAGAAGGTCTGATCACACAGATGAGTCACATCTAAAATGATTCCCAGGGATTGCATCTCGCGCAGAAGATCGCGTCCAGCGGTGGTCAGCGGTCCCGAAGCATCGGTGCCCATGGCGTAACGACCAGGACCGTAATGGGCCGGCCCAAGAGCACGTAGTCCGTCCTGGTGACTTCGATGCAAGTAGTCCAAATTGACCAGCGAATCGGCTCCCTCCAGGCTTAAGATGTAACCGATTGGCGTCTGAGGTTGACTGGACCTGGAATCGATGGAATCTGCGTGCGCATCGGGTAGTGGAGTACCCAGCCAAAGCTGGACGTGCTGTTCAAGCTGTTGGACGTCGCGAATCTGTATCAATTGCCCGTCCGCTTCCATCGCGCGGTACCAAGCCAATTGTCCCTGTGTCTGAGCCCAAGCCTGTTCGGCCGATCTCCAGCCTGGCAGCAAGTGGTACTCACTGGAAACTCGTGCGATTTGCGTTGCCACACACAGTCCAACTCGGCCCCGCCGCATCTCTGGAAAGCAGACCGTATTATTCGTACGATCCGCTCGATCGCTTCGTCCTGCTGCGGCAACTTGAATCAATTCCGATCGACGCAACCTTTCCTGAGTCCACCGCAGATCGCGGTTCCACTCAAGAGCGTTCATCGCTAAATCCAAATGGATATCAAACATGAGAGGCGATCCGATTGAGTTGTTCATTGATGTCGGTCCCGTGGAGGTTGTTGCAGGAAAAAAAATTGAACCGCTCACAGCCCGCCGCCAACCAATTAGCGAAACAGGCTATCTAGCGTCCTACCAGCCAGCCCATCCATTCGTGTTGACAGATAGACAATTTCTCTAGGTTGCTGGAGGATGGAATGAATGACGTGACCTGAAGACCGCGCGTGTTGCGGCGATGGTTGGCTGCAAGTGGAATCAGTTCGGTCAGGCCAGCTTGATCTGCTAGACGCATCGCGCGAGGCAGGTGTGCGGCGCTGGTAAGCAGACCAATACGCTTTCCTTTTAATTGTGGCATTAGTCCCTTCAGGCTTTCAATCTCCTGATAGGTGTTGCTGCCAGTAAGAGAGGTTATGGCGTGAGCTGGAATGCCCAGTCAGGACCACAGTTCCATCGTCAATTGAGAAGGGTCAGGAGCGGGAGGACCTAAGGCGACAGTAGAAGTGCCACTGGTGATCAAATGTTTTGCGCGACCTTGCAGGAAAAGCTGAGCGGCATAATAGACTCGATCTCCAGCAGCGCTCAATTCGGCTCTGCGCGGTCCGATCCCAGTCCCGCCCCCCAAAACCATTAAGTAGTCAAGCGGCGGACCGCTTTGCGGATCAAAGGCATGAACTTGTGATTCCAATTGATCGATACACCAGTTGGGAAATGGGGCAGTGCTGCATAGAGTGAATCCCAGCCACAGGAGAATCGCCCAAGAGAGATTTCTACTTTTTCCCGTCCACCATGACAATAGAATGCAACTGGTTAAGATCAGCCAAAAGATAGCCACCGGAAAGGTTAACTGTGTGAGCGTTTTCTCTAGGCCCTGACGCCCTAGCAGCAAGCCGGATGCGCCCAGCAGCGGTGTCGCGCTGATCAGCAATGCAAGTGGCCAAGCGACCCAATTTCGCCTGTTGTGTTTTTGATCATTTAGTAGCATCGCGAAATCTATTATGCAGAAAAGCTGTTTCTAAACGACGCCAGTTGATTGAGTGTAGTCTGCTCCGGCGGCTTTCAGCAACGTTGTTGTGATATCCATGAAGGCTAGTAGTCCGATGGGACTTCATTGACCTCACCGGATTGCTGCGCGGGAAGTAAATCGACTTGTTGGCCCGAAGAATCAGTGAACAGTAGCTTGTCATAGACCCAGACGCCATTCTCAAGCCGTCCTTCGACCTGAACTTGTCCAGTAGATTTTGAGCCTGACATGGGGATCGTCATTTGCACATTTCCAGTGTCATTTTCAATATGAAACGACCCTTGGATAGACCATCCAGGCGTGATGTTGTCCCCCAAAGCGTCGCGTACTGTGGCGTCTTGCTGAGCTAACGTTACGGCCGTCTGATAGGGCTGAGTACTTTTCATGACGGACATGGTGCCAAAGAGAATTGCGCCAACGATCCCGCCGCAGATAGCCAGTGCGGTCAAACAACCTACTGGAAGCAAAATCCACCAACAACCGCTGCGGCCTGTTGAACGATTGACCTGCGACGAGGTGCGAGGTGGTTCGATTTCGAAACGCTCATTCGGATTAAATGCCATGCTTCATTCCCCCTTTGCTCCCGCATTTTAGCACATTCACATCAGATTAACACTCGTGTCCTGGCTCTTTAGCTATACCCGGTAAATATCCTTCCCTTTACAATTACGCAATCATAATACAAAGCTCAAGTCAGTTGGTTTTCATACCATTCTGCAAACCTATATGAACGGTTACACTTTTCGCGCATCAGTGAAGGAATTTTATGTCCCAGGGACAAACAGCCCCGGTTTTAATCAATGGAGCATGGCGACCATCGTCCGGTCGCAAGCAGTTCTGCTCTAGCAACCCCGCGACATTGCAACCGTTGCAGCCAGCGTATCCTGTGAGCAATTGGTCGGATTGTGATCAAGCGCTGGATGCGGCGGCAGATGCAGCCGAGAAACTTCGGACTGTATCGCGTGATCGGCTTGGCGAGTTTCTTGAAATGCTTGCTGGCCTGATCGAGTCGCATTCACGAGAGTTAGTTCAGTTAGCACACCTGGAGACAGCTCTACCGATAGCTCCGCGTCTGGCTGACGTGGAGCTGCCGCGAACGACAGGACAGTTACGACAAGCGGCGGCGGCGGCTCGAAGCGGATCGTGGGCTTTGCCGACCATCGATTCCAAGGCGAATATTCGCTCTTGTTACATGGGTTTTGGGCCTGTTGCTGTGTTTGGCCCAAATAACTTTCCATTTGCATTCGGAAGCGTGTCTGGCAACGACTTTGCAGCGGCCATTGCGACAGGCAATCCTGTGATTGGCAAGGCGAATACGTCACACCCAGGGACGACTCGCAAATTGGCTGACCTAGCTTTTCAGGCGATCGAGCGCTGTGGGTTGCCAGCAGCGACGGTACAATTGCTGTATCGTTTGGAACACGAAGATGGCCTACGCATGGTCAGCGACAGCCGATTGGCTGCGGCTGCCTACACCGGAAGCCGGTCGGCTGGCCTGAAGCTGAAATCGGCGGCCGACGCAGCGGGTAAACCGATCTACCTGGAACTATCCAGCGTGAATCCCGTGGTCGTCTTGCCGGGTGCCTTAGAGGAACGGTGCGATGCCGTTGCCGATGAATTTTTCAGCAGTGTACTCATGGGGACAGGGCAGTTTTGCACCAATCCCGGGCTGGTAATCGCGCTGGCTGGTCAGTCCACTCAGCGGTTCATTCAGGCGGTGACTGACAAGTTCAAGCAGGCAGCTTCCGGTACGTTACTTTCTACTGGAGTCCAGTCGTCTTTGACGGCAGCCATTGATACGCTTAATAGAGCTGGAGCCGAGATCTTGTGTGGTGGACAGAGCGTCCAAGGGCGATGCAGTGTCGGCAATACGCTAATGCGAGTTACTGGCCAGCGTTTTCTAGACCAGCCGGAAGCATTCCAAACAGAAGCGTTTGGAAATGCAGCTCTGGTCGTCGTGGCAGATGGAGTTCCGCAGGCTGAGCTGGTCCTGAAAGCACTTGAGGGCAATCTAACTGGCTGCATCTATTCAGCCCTCAGCGGAGCTGATGATGAGGCGTATTGTTGCTTGGCTCCGGCACTGACGCAGCGTGTTGGCCGGCTACTGAATGACAAGATGCCAACCGGTGTTGCGGTTAGTTCAGCGATGCAGCATGGCGGTCCCTATCCGGCAACTGGACACCCTGGATTTACAGCGGTGGGGATACCAGCCAGCCTGCTGCGTTTCTCTAAATTGACCTGTTTTGATAATGTGCGACCCGACCGGTTACCGGATTTGTTGCAGGACAAGAATCCTACAGGCAAGACTTGGCG
The DNA here is from genome assembly GCA_036804625.1 of Aureliella sp. GTDB lineage: Bacteria > Planctomycetota > Planctomycetia > Pirellulales > Pirellulaceae > Aureliella. Next base: position 11,084 of record DAIRSD010000090.1, read on the forward strand.
ATTGATCGACTTGAACTGGACCACTGCAGACCTTTGATTAGCTAGCGTTCATGGTGATTCATTGCAACGGATACTTCTATTTAAAGGAATATCGATGAAGGTATGTACCAAAAAACTGAGACAACTGACGTGCGTTTTGCTTTTTATGGCATGGCCGCAGCCCGCCGTTGAGCTAAAAGCGGAAGAGACCAAAGAAGCTGATTCGCTTCAGCAGTACAATTCCGTTGAAGGAGATTTTTCGATCAAGCTTCCCGGTAAGCCACAGCTATCTAAAGAGGCATTGTCCGGTTCGCAGGACGTTCAGCATCAGTTGATTGCCGGCGACTCCAATGGAGTCTATCTGGTGTCTTGGCAGGACAGTCCAAAGCTGGCGGCAAGCTCCGAAGAAAAGCAGTTGCAGGCGCTGAAAGTCAGTCGCGAAGGGTTGGAGAAGCGGTTCAGCAGTCAATTGATTAAAGAGAACAAAATTCCATTTCGAGACAAAGTTGTCGCACTGCGTTTCCAATTACAACTGCCGGAAAAACGCTGTAAATTACACGGAACTTTCTTTTTCGCCAATTCACGACTGTATCAGATTATGGTCATCGGTACCGACGAATTTGTGTCGAGCCGACAGGCGAAAGACGTGTTAGATTCGTTTCAATGGTTGGCTCGTAAATAGCAGTGATTAGCAGATTTTCAAGATTGGTTCTTACCGAACCTTTCTGACTTGAACGGCATCGATCACGTCGTCTGAATCGAAGCGCTGACCTGAGTTCCCATGGGCGTCTTGTTCGGGCGGCACACTCTGGCTGGCGAAGTCATCGGCATATCTAGGCCGATAGCTCCACGACTGTTGGTCGGCAACGGATTGCTGCAATTGTCGCTGTGCGACGCGTAACTTGACTTGCAGTAGTTCCACCGTGCCTGCGACAAAAACGAATCCGGCCACCAATAGGAGGCTCCACGATCCACTGAAAAGTGCCCATAGAACGAAAGCAGCGGACATCCAACGACCAAGTCGAGCGGCAATCTGAGTTGCCGCCAAATAGCTCCATCGCATTGCCAACAGACTGCGAAGTACTCGTCCACCATCCATCGGGAAAGCAGGCAGCATGTTAAATGCCGCCAGTAGTAAATTGACCATGAGAAGCTGAGCCAAAAGATCGGTGCCCAGTCCAATAGCAGGTGCCGACATGGATGACATGACGCCCAGAGTGATTGGAATCAGCAATGCTAGAGCGATCAGCACGTTTACCGCAGGACCGGCCAATGCGATGACTAGTTCCTGGCTAGGCTTTTCAGGAATGGATTCAAGTCTTGCCACTCCGCCAAAGGGCAAAAGTGTGATGTCGCGAGTGGGTATACCATACCACGCGGCTGCACCTGCGTGGCCAAATTCATGAAGCAAAATGCAGAAGAAGACGCTGAGTATGAACCCGATTGCCAACGCGCCCTCGACTGCCCCGCCCACTCGGCTTGCCGACATCATATAAAACAGAATCAGTAACCAAAAGTTCCAATGAATGTGAACCTCGATTCCCCGAAATTTTCCGATCCTCATTGATACTCTTCTACGATTATCAGATTTCCACGCACTTCGACCACTCGAACTTGGGATCCAGCTTCAATCATACCATCGCAGCCCACTACGGAAACCAGGTCGTCGCCAAACTGTGCTTTGCCTGAGGGATTCAATCGAGTGGTCGTTAGTCCCAACTGTCCTGCCAAATGCTCGTAGTGTGTCATAACTTCCCGCTGCTGGACCTCTTCGATCGATTCAGTCCCGCCTGGCTGGAGCGATAGCCAGCGAAACATAGGCAATTGCTCCAGATTCTGATGAAAGAAGACCAAGCCAATCATGCCTCCCAGCCCGGTCAAGGCGCTCCAAAACAGGTTGGAGGGAAC
>DAIRSD010000091.1:0-12965 GCA_036804625.1 Aureliella sp.
CCAGGCAGCCTTCGGACTTCCACCTTTTGATACTGGGGACAGGCTTCCAGACAACAGCCACAACTCATGCACTCGCTAAGCGGGTACGCCTGCTCCTGTTGTTGACGAGTCTGCTTGGGACCGGGGCCCATATCACCATAGCCGTCCACAGGCACCCACGCTTGGACTCGTTGCAGGCCGCGAAACAGTCTAGAACGATCGACCAACAGATCCCGCAGCACGGGAAATTTGCTCATCGGTCGCAGTTCGATTTCTGCACTGTTGTCCTCTAGCAGTCGATCCACCAGTGCCGAACAGCTTTGACGTACTCGACCATTGATGACCATCGTGCAGGAACCACACACCTCTTCCAGGCATCCACAGTCCCACGTTACGGGGCTGACAGAGCGACCTTCGGCGGTTGTCGCCTGAGCGGCAATCTTCTGCAGAACGCTGATAACGTTCATGTTCTCCTCGTAGTCCACCTGATGCCGTTCCCAGTAAGCGGGCTGCCCTGGGCCGTCCTGACGAAGGATGCGCACGTTAACTTTCTTGGGTTGGCTCTTGTCTGTCATAGCTTTGTCATACTATCGAGAATCTTAAGTAAAATCAGTTCATTCTATTGTCAAGGGAATTGCATCAATTTCAGTGTCGGTTCGTCAACAAGTTCTAAACCAGAGTCTTTCGCCCCCTCAGCCCTAAGTCCACTTCCGCCTAAGCAGCAGGAGATGTGGGATGGCTCCTAGGCGGATGCGGTTTGCGGAGTCTTGCTAGCAACCCGTTGCTTCCAAACCTGCTCGATCACATCGGCACCTACCAGTCCATACAGTCTGGGCCGAGGCGGTACTAACGAAGTATCGACATCTTCATAGGTGATATTGACATCATCTCCTTGGCAAGTCGCTATCGATGACTTCAAAAATCGACGATTATTTTCTTCGAAGCGATCACACCAACGCTCCGCCTCGGCGCGTCGCGCCTGCGGGTCCTGCTCGGTCAAACTTGGCATGGAAAATTCGGGTTTGAAGTGTGCCCCACGACATTCGTCTCTCAACAAGGCACCTTTGAGAATCGCTTTGGCAATCGGGAACATATCCTGTAACGCTTTCGTGAAGATCACGTTTTGATTGCTCCAACTGCCCGAATCCGACAGAGAGCAGGCAGCCGCACGTTCCTGCAACTGAGCCACTTTGACGATAGCCTCTTGCAATTGATCATTCCGCCGAACAACAGTCGCAGCACGAGTCAACGCGTCGCCTAACTCTTGGTGAATCAGATACGGGTTCTCACCACCACGGTTATCCAAAAGGGCTTGATGCCGCCGCTCCTGTTTGGCCTGAGCGTCCGAAAAGATCGCCGGGTCCATCTGAGCGGCGGCCTGAGACAAACTGCCAATGTAGTTCTCGATGCATGGACCAACAAACAGACCGCTGAAAATGCAACTAAGCAGCGAATTGGCACCTAACCGATTGGCACCATGGTACTGGTAATCGCACTCACCCAGAGCATACAAACCGGGAATGTTGGTGGTCTGGTTCTTGGGATCTCCAGCCCTCAAACCGCCACTGGAACATTTGGCATAGTCCACCCACAATCCGCCCATCGAATAGTGGACGGCTGGAAAGATTTTCATCGGTACTTCGCGGGGGTCGACGCCTTGGAATTTTTCGTAGATCTCCAAGATACCTCCCAGCTTGCGGTCCAGTTCATGGCGAGCGATATGAGTCTAATCCAGGTAGACACACATCCGGCTACTTTCGACGCTTAGACCTTCATTGACACAAATGTCAAAGATCTCGCGTGTGGCGATATCGCGGGGAACCAGGTTACCGTACTTGGGATATCTTTCTTCCAAGAAGTAGTATCGCTCTGATTCGGGAATCGACTTAGGAGGCCGATTGTCCTGAGGCTTTCTGGGCACCCAAACACGCCCACCCTCGCCGCGCGCTGATTCGCTCATCAGTCGAAGCTTGTCTGCACCAGGGATGGCAGTTGGATGCACTTGAATGAATTCAGCGTTGCCATACTTGGCCCCCGCTCGCATACATCGACTAGCTGCACTACCATTGCAAAAGACCGACATGGTCGAACGTCCGTACAACAGCCCGCACCCACCCGTGGCTACAATAGTAGCATCGGCTGGAAAAGTTCGAATCTGCATCGACACCATGTCCTGAGCAACCGCTCCCACGCAGCGCCCTGATTCATCCTGAATGGGACCTAAGAAATCCCAAAATTCAAACTTACGCACCAACCCGTCAGTTTGCCATCGTCGCACCTGTTCATCCAAAGCATAAAGCAACTGCTGTCCAGTGGTGGCCCCGGCAAACGCGGTTCGCTTAAACAGCGTACCACCAAATCGGCGACGATCAATAAAACCTTCTTGCGTGCGATTGAAAGTCACACCCAAACGATCCATCAGATCGATCACTTTGGGAGCCCAATATGCCATTTCCTTGACGGGTGGCTGGTGCTGCAAAAAGTCGCCACCGTAGACGGTATCGTCCAGGTGATTCCATTCCGAGTCCCCGAGTTGCCGAGTTTGATCATTGCAACTGTTGATACCACCTTGAGCACACACGCTGTGCGAGCGCTTTACTGGCGTTAGGCTGATCAGATCCACCGCGACGCCCAGTTCGGCCAGCTTCATCGTGGCCGCTAAACCAGCCAAGCCACCGCCTACTATTACTACTCTCTTTGCTGCCATAGCTAACTGTACTCAGATAATGATCGATAGTCTCTTAAGCTTCACCAACAACCCCGCTGGTCCATCGCAAGATGTTCAGCAGGCGGGTTCCTACCACTCCACAACACCCTTACTCTAGCCATTCGACTACGGCTCGGGTTCCACCTTTTTGGAACGCTTGTGGGGCATGTCCACTAACTCTTTGGATTCAATCCGTGACTGGTACATCGAGTCTTCGATGGATCGAGCTTCGTCAACATTCGTGATTTTTGCTCCCGCAATTGAGGCGATTCCCACCAACATCAATAGAACGCCACCCAGCCCACAGGCCTTGGAGGCATTTGCTTGTGATTGTGGTGTGACCCACAGCCCCCAGGTTATTCCCATGGTCCAAATTCCATTGGCCAAGTGATACACACAGGCAGCGACACCCACGAGATAGAAGACTGGCCACCCCCAACCGCTCAGCGCCATTGCTAGCGTGCTGGCCGCGTTGTATGGTCTAAAGTTTGCCATGCCCAGCGGCTCGGCAACGCCGGTCTTAAACCAGTCGGCATGTATCCAACCATGCAGATGAAAAACGTGCAGAAAGATAAATACGATCGCCACCATACCTGTTGCACGTTGAAGCGTATATCGCCAATTAGCTGCATAGGGATACTGCGCAGTATTGGATTTGCCCGTATAAACGATCCAAACACCCACGATGGCATGAAACAGAATGGGCAGGAAAATAAACGTCCACTCCACCAGCGGCAGCAGTTTGCCCAGCGCATGAATCGAATTGACGTTCTGCTGAAATGTGGCCGGCCCATTGAGCAATGAAGCGTTCACCAGCAGGTGAACAACCATGTAGGCTCCCACAGGTATCAATCCGCTCAGAGAATGAAGTCGGCGAATTAGAAATTCATTTTTCGAAAAGAAATCGGTCGACGGTGGCGCGTTCATCGCTGTTCAAAAAGTTGAGTACTGGCGTTATGGCAATTCCAAGAGCATCAAATATACACGAGTCCATTTTCCAGCGGCAGATGGCTAACCGTCAATTTTTAACTCTAATAACATAGGAGGCTTGACACTTCAATCACGAGTCGAGTTGAATCGGTCTGCAGGAGAGAATCGGTAGTAGGATGCATCCAATCGCTGAGCAGACTGGGTGTTACCGCACTCCGGCTGATGGCAAGTCAGGTGATTTATTTTCGGACGCTTCGTTAGTGCCTATACGATACAGCGCGCTGTTGGTACGCAAGATCAGGCTGTCACCTATGATCGCAGGCGAAGCGTTACAGCCTTCCGGGAGACGATTCTCGCCGACAAGTTGGGGCTGAGTTCCCATCGAGAAAACATATCCCAAACCATCGTGATCGACGGCCACCAAGTGTGCCTTTGAAGCGACTAGCGATGCACTGAACTTGCCGCCCAGCCGATGCTGCCAGTCGGATTGACCTGTATGGCGGTTGAAGCGCGAAAGAATTCCGTCATCGGTAATCACCCATAGATCATCGCCCACAAGAACCGGACTGGGTTTGGAACCCACCCCTTTGTGCTGTTGCCAATCCAAATGAGTGTCTGTCACATCGCCTGTGCCATCTACTCGAACGGCCAACATCTTTGCCTTGCTAAATCCGGTACTCAAATAGAGCCGCTGGCCATCAAACAGCGGGCGAACCGTGGTCGAATGCTCACGATAACGCACTCGCCACAACTCCTTTCCCGTCATGGGATCCAACGATAAACAGGCCATGCTGGCTGGACTAATCAACTGATCACGACCTTCAAATGTAATGATCAAAGGGGTTGAAAACGCCTTGTACTGATCCCCGTCATCGGTTCCATACTCGACCCTTCGGTCCGCTCGCCATACGGTTTTGCCCGTTTGCCGATCCAGGGCTATAGCGTACTGGTAATCAAACCCGTCCATGTGAAAAATCAACAAATCTTTATAAACGATCGGCGAGCTGCCGGGGCCTCGATAGTGATTGCAGGGCAGGTCGCGCCGCTGCCAGACGACCCGAGCATCATTTCGGCTTATGCAGGCTGTTCCATACACGCCAAAATGAACGTAAACGTAATCACCTTCAATCACGGGAGTTGGCGAAGCATAGCTGTTGGTGACGTGATAATCGGGTTGAACCTGAACGTTTTCGAACACCAGTTGATCGTGCAAAATGGCACCTGAATCCAATTGGACGCAAATAACGTACATTTTCAGGCCGTCTTCCGTGGCCGTGGTCAGCCAGATCTGGTTGCCATCAACGACGGGCGACGACCATCCGCGTCCGTGAATACCCCTTTTCCAAAGTACGTTACTCTGTTCACTCCATTCCAACGGCAGATTACTGGAAATCGATAGTCCATCGGCCTGGTCACCTCGAAATTCCCGCCAGCTTTGCGAAAAAGCCGACGCCCCCCCAAGGACCGCCAGCAAGACGGCCAAAGGTCTAACGAGACATTCTGTTGTTACTTTTCTAACTGAACTCATCATTTTCCGAAGCTTCCCCAGGAGTCGAGCGAACGCTGCATTGTACACTGGGCCTAGCTGCCGAGAATCATCGATTGAAACATTCCGTAGTGGATCTCGCCAGAGATCCTTGTTTTCTTCTTTGGAAATCCCTTTCTAACGTTCCATAGTAGGGCTCAACGCTCATTAATCCCCAGGCAAAGGGCGGTTTGCAGTGGTGCCCAACGAGGGTGACTTCTGGCGAGGCGTCGACCAAGGGAATGACTTCCTAATTCGCCTCCATTTAGGCCTCGACGACCAAACCTACGTCAGCTAAAATCTGCCACTTCACGACCGATAGACTTCTGCTCTCGGATGAGCAATCTCAGGTCGGATTAACCACATTGAAGGTCCCATTTGGGCCAATTTGCGAAGAGAATTCTGAAATGTACGCGATTGTATTAGACGGTGCTCGCCAGTTAAAAGTCCAACCAGGGCAAAGAATTGACATCGACTTGCGATCCAGCCTGAATGAAGGCGACACCTTCGAATTTTCTAGCGTTCTTGCCATCGGTGGTGATGAAGGTCTAAAGCTTGGAACCCCCCAAATTGCTGGAGCCAAGGTTACAGCCAAAGTTCTGGGCACCGAAAAAGGCGATAAGCTATACATTCAGAAGTTCCAGCGCCGGAAAAACTATAAGCGCCGGACCGGCCACCGCCAGCAGTACACTCGCGTAGAAATTACCGAAATCGCTGGCTAGTCTGCCTAATGCAAATCAGACTGATCTTTAACGACTGGGTTAGTTGTAGTTTTCTTGGGGATTGTGAAATACCTTCGCAACTTAACGTTGCATACCCAGGAAATCTAAAGCATCTTCTGCCCTTGGCAAACGTCAGAAAAAACACCACCCAGCATTCCAGCCCGACACGCCAGCGAGCGAGCCGGTTGATCAACGACGGCAGTAATTGTTGAGTACTGCCATTTTCCCTGCGACGCCTCTGCCCCAGGGAAGGATGCTGGCACCACCTAGATCTTTTTGGCAGATTCCGCCAGAAATCTGCTCGGGTTTGACAATTTTCGATCACATCGACATTGCAATTCGGTTAACTGCACCGAGAAATCACCTCACAAACCCTGTAAACATCCCATTTTTGCCAGAAAACAGTCATGCTGATGATTGCAAACGATCGCCCTTGTGGTATATTTGGTAGAAATCAAGATCGATTTCAGTCTCGATTGAGCGCTGGAGTGGTGGGATTTGAGCACAATTGGTGTTACTGAAGTTCGTAGAGCCAAACTGCGCGAGCTGATTCGCAATCAGGGATTTGCATCGATTCCTGAACTGAGAGCAGCTTTAGAGGTTAGCGAATCGACGATCCGGCGTGATCTGGATTACCTGGAAGCGGAAGGCGAAGCCCACCGAACCCATGGTGGCGTTTTTGCAACCGGCCCAACCGCCTCGATGAAACTGTTCGAACACCGAAGGGCCGAGCAGTGGGATAAGAAGCGGCAAATAGCCATGGCAGCTAGCCAGATGATCGAAGATCACGATACGGTTCTCTTGGATGGAGGCAGTACCACGTATGAACTGGCTAAGCAGTTGGTTGGTCGGCCATTGCAGATCGTTACCAATTCGCTTCCGCTGGCCAGTCTGTTCGCTTCGAATGACCAGGTAGATTTAGTTGTTCTTGGTGGCTACGTCCACAGCCGAACAGCGGTCACCTTGGGACCTTATGCCAATCAGATGCTCAGTTCGCTGAATGTACAAACCGCCGTACTGAGTATTGCAGGCGCGGACCAACGCGGCTACTACAACAGCAACTTGATGTTGGTCGAGACCGAACGAGCGATGATGCAGTCTGCTGACCGCACCATTGTCGTGGCAGACAGCAGCAAATTTGGCAAAAGTTCGCTGGCCAAATTATGCCCTTTGGATCAAGTGGACGCGGTGGTTAGCGATGAAGAACTGGACGAATCTTGGCGCGATCAATTGCGAAACTCGGGAGTCCGCTTGGTGATCGCTGATTCGGCCAAAAGCGGAAACGATTCACCAACAAACACCACAGCCGATATGTCCGATACTCAGTAATACATTTTTCATAACGTTGCGGAAGCAGCCTCAAGCATGAACCTATCACCAACCGTCACAACCGCCATCGATCGGGCTCACGTGGAAGCCTTGGTACGACAAATCGTTTTGCGTGCTGCTGGCCAGGTCGCCAGTTCCGCACAGCAGTCGGCGTCAATCGCTTCCCCAGCGACTCCGGACCTTCGAGTTAGCATCTCGGCGCGACACGTTCATTTGACCGATGAACACGTCGAGCAGCTATTCGGCAAAGGCCATCGATTAACCGTTGGCAAGCCGCTGTATCAGGACGGATTCTTCGCAGCGCAAGAGACTGTAATGATCGTCGGGCCTCGCAAGCGCATGCTGCCCGAAGTGCGAGTGCTAGGTCCAACGCGCCCACGCAGCCAAGTGGAACTAGCTTTGACCGATGCGATCTCGCTCGGCATCGACGCACCCGTCCGACACTCGGGCGATATCGCAGGGACACCTGGTTGCGTTCTGGTTGGGCCAGCCGGAGCTGTCGAATTGAAAGAGGGCGTCATTCGCGCGGCCCGGCATGTTCATATCAATTTGAAAGATGCTGCCCACTACGGAGTATCCAACGGGGATCTGATGATCCTGAAGGTCAAGAGCCCTCAATGCACCATTTCATTCGACGACGTTCTAGTGCGAGCCGATGCCAATGCCAAGCTGGAAGTACATATTGATACGGACGAGGGAAATGCCTGTAACTTGGATGCCGCCACGGAAGTAGTGTTAAAGCGTCAAGGTGATTGCAAATGCAAATCCCAAGCGGCGCACTAAGCGACGCAGAATGAACCACACAGTCAAGCGGTCATTGTTGACCGATTGATGAATGAGAGGAACGGTTGATGGATACGTGTCTATCAACCGCAATTTTACTGGAAAGACTTTTACTGCGGCCCGAAAGCGGCCGAATCCACCATGCCAAACACGAGGAGAAAACCGAATATGGCACAAATTTCAGAAGCACTAGGCATGATCGAGACCAAAGGATTTGTTTCCTTGGTCGAAGCGGTTGACGCCATGATGAAAGCTGCCAACGTGCAGTTTTTGGGTTGGGACAAGGTCGGCAGCGGCCTAGTCTCTGCATTTGTTTCCGGTGACGTAGCGGCCGTCAAAGCTGCGACCGACGCTGGAGCTGCTGCGGCTGGACGCGTCGGCGAAGTCGTAAGCGTTCAAGTGATCGCGCGTCCTCATCAAGATCTGAGCAAGGTCTTGAAGGTAGTCAGTTAATTCGCTTCACTCCCGGACCGGCTGGTTCAGCATGTCCTTTCCCAAAAAGTACACAACATTTTCTTTAGGTTAAATATATTATGCAAAATGCAATTGGACTGATCGAAACAAAGGGCCTACTGGCTCTGGTTGAAGCCACCGACGCCATGGTTAAAGCGGCTAACGTGGAGATTGTCAAGCGAGTCGACATCGGCGGCGGCTTGGTAACCACAGTTGTTAGTGGTGACGTGGGCAGCGTACGTGCGGCCGTTGAAGCTGGTGCTGGTGCCGCCGCTCAAGTGGGCGAACTGGTCAGCAGCCACATCATTCCACGCCCTGCCGAAGGTCTGGCAAAGGCTTTTTTTGCGTAGGCTCATCGGCAGCGCGACAATCCGCCGACTCGCATGAGCACGCACAGGTCGCGACGCCAAAAGACGCCTTCGCCGGTTTAAGTCACCACACTCGGGCAAGTACCTTGGGAGCAGGGATGAAAGTACTGGTTGCCAATTTGGGTTCCACCAGCTTCAAGTATCGATTGTTCGATATGTCGATGGAACAAAGGGGACAGCCTGCAAGCCAACTGGCTCGCGGGGGAGTCGAACGCATCGGCTCAAAGAACTGCCCTTGTACTGTTGAGATCGGCCAGTCGAAGTACTCGATGGAACTGGATGTGCCCCACCATGGAGCAGCAGTCCGCGCTTGTATCAGCCAGTTGACCGATCCGGTCCATGGATGCTTGACCAGCGCAGATCAGATCGCTGCAATTGGCTTCAAGGCGGTACATGGCGGTCGGATGCAAGGCGTCTTCCGCATCACTGACCAAGTGCTTGATGCCATGCAGCAGGTTAGCTCGGTCGCGCCAGCACATAATCCGCCTTATTTGGCGGCGATGCGACAATTGGCATCGACTGTACCTGATATTCCTTTGGTAGCCGCCTTTGAAACTGACTTCCACCGGTCCATTCCGGAAGCCAGACGACTGTATGCCTTGCCGAAGGATTGGAACGACGCGCTGCCCATTCGCAAGTGGGGATTCCACGGCGCCAGTCATCGTTACATCGCTTGGCGGTCTGCCCAGTTGTTAGGCCGCTTGGATGCACGAGTTATCTCGTGTCATTTGGGTGGTTCCAGCAGTCTGTGCGCCATTCGCAACGGTCAAAGCATAGCCACCACGATGGGAATGAGTCCCCAGACGGGTCTGCCACAAAATAATCGTGTGGGCGACCTGGATCCTTTCTGCCTTCCCATGCTGATGCAGCACAGCGGCCAAGACTTGCAGCAAATGCTCAAGACTTTGTCGACCCAGGCTGGTCTGCTGGGTCTGTCGGGAGGAATCAGCGGCGATGTGCGAGATCTGGAGGCGGCTGCAGATGCCGGCAACCAGGACGCGCGACTTGCACTGGAGTTCTACACCGAAGAGATTCGTCGACAGTTGGGTGGCATGTTGGTCGCGCTGGGCGGATGCGATGCTTTGGTCTTCACCGGAGGTATCGGCGAAAATGCAGCTCGGATTCGCGCGGCCGTTTGCAATGGCCTGCATGAATTTGGCATCCAGTTAAATGAATCTTTGAATTCGACAGTCCGTAGTTCCGAGCAGCGAATCGAATCGCCGGAAAGTCGCGTTCAGATTTGGACGATTCCTACCAACGAAGAATTGATCGTCGCTCGTCAAACCATCCAAGCGCTTACGAACGACCAGAAGTCGGCCTAATTCGGCGACACTAACACGGCAGAGCCTGTCAGGTTCTGCTGGCCAAGCACATAACCAGAAATTCTCAGAACGGGATTTCGCAGCTAATCGGTTGAACCAATCATGTTTGTTGCCAAAGTAACCGGATCGGTCGTTTCAACTCAAAAAGTGGAAACGATGCGATGACATAAGTTGCTAGGCGTTGAACCTTACCGATTGGACCCTGCCACGCGCGAACAACTGCTCCCCACAGGCCGCACCTTCATTGCAGTGGACACCTTGGGAGCGGGCGTTGGCGACTTTGTTTTGATCGTGCAAGGTAGCAGTGCGAGATTCACGCCTGAGACTCAAAAACTGCCCATCGACTGTGTGGTCATCGGCATTGTGGACTCAGTGAACATCGAGAAAAAGTCGGTCTACAGCCGTCAGTAGCCCTTAGTCACCCAAATTTTATTGATTCCGATTTCCCTTTATTTTCATCCATTTACCTATAATGCAAATCAGCGAAGACTTAATTCGTAGCGTCGTGACCCAGGTGCTTTCCGAAGTTCTAAGCCGTCCTGATTCGCGGGCTTCTACAGCTTCTTCCAGTTCCGATTCGGGACGATTTGGTCAGTTCACTTGTGCCGATCGTGCTGCCGCTGCTGCTAGAAAAGCTTTCGAGCAGTTACGCACTCGATCCATGGATGATCGCAAGAAAGCTATCGAACACATTCGTCGCATTTCGATCAGCCAGTCGGTCGAACTGGGCACGATGGAAATGAACGAAACCAAAATCGGTCGACTGAAGCACAAGATTGAAAAACTAGAGACTCTGGGACGCCGAGCGCCTGGTACCGAATTCCTGACCACTCAGGCATACAGTGGTGATCGTGGTCTCGCGGTAATCGAACACGCTCCATTTGGAGTTGTCGGTGCCATCACTCCTGTGACTCATTCGCTTCCCACCATCACCGGCAATGCGGTCAGCATGATTGCCGCTGGCAATACGCTGGTCGTCAATCCTCACCCTAGCGGTCGGAAAGTGGCGGCTGAAGGTGTCAAACGATTTAATCAAGCCATCTATGAAGACATCGGCATCGATAATTTAATTTGTGTGATCACCGAACCCACTTTGGAATCGGCTAGTGCGATATTTAAGAGCCGTGACGTATCGCTGATCTGTGTGACTGGCGGTCCTGCCGTAGCACGAGCAGCACTCAACAGCGGCAAGCGTGCCATTGTTGCTGGGCCAGGCAACCCTCCGGTGGTCGTGGACGAAACGGCTGATTTGGATCGCGCTGCACGCAGTATGATTCAAGGCGCTTCGTTTGATAACAATCTGCTTTGCATTGCGGAGAAAGAGGTCTTCGTAGTAGACTCGGTTTTTGATGCGATGATGGCCGCCATGGAGCGTGCCGGAGCTGTTCGACTTAACTCTAGCCAGATCGAACGTTTAACGCCCGCTGCGTTTCAGACGGTGGGCGATGACAAGCACTTGGCTCCTACCAAAGAATTGTTAGGCCAAGATGCCAGCAAGCTAGCCGCGGCCGCCGGACTGCAAGTGGATGCTAAAGTCGAATTGATCTTTGGCGAGACCCCGGCAAATCATCCTTTTGTGTCTGTTGAACAGATGATGCCGTTCCTGCCGTTTGTTCGATGTCGTAATATCGATCAGGCGATTGAATTGGCTCAACATTACGAACACGGATATCGCCACACCAGCATCATTCACTCTCGCAATGTGAACAACATGACGAAGATGGCGAGAGCCTTGGATACTACCCTTTTTATCAAGAATGGTCCTTGTATGGCTGGATTGGGACTGGGCGGTGAAGGCTATCTGTCCTTCTCCATCGCTGGCCCGACCGGAGAAGGAGTGACAACTCCACTGACGTTCACGCGAGAGCGCCGCTGCAGTCTGATCGACGACCTGTGGATACTTGGCGGCCCCGCTTGGTAGGACAACTGGCAGTCAATTGGGTTGCCTTTAATAACACCCCTTAGCTCAACTTTACAACACCTCAAAAACATGCAAGCAGCACTGGTCGTCGGACATACCCATTCGACGGTAAAACACGCTTCGCTCCAATCGCACAAGCTACTAGTGACTCAGCCACTAGCCGCTGATGGCCAATCACCAGATGGTCCGCCAACTTTGGCCGTTGACCGCATGGGGGCCGGGCCGGGTGATCGAGTGATGTTAACCAGCGACGGTGCGGCCATTCGCGAGATTTTTGGTGTCCAGAACTCGCCCATCCGTTGGGCTGTCCTGGGCATCCTGGATGTTTAATCAGTATAACGCACTCAACGACCCTTGAATCGCCATGTCTTCCGCCATATCTAATGACATCGAACAGATCGTACGCTTGGTCGTACAGCGTCTGCGCGCTGACACATTGGTAGTTCCAAGTTCTCAGGAACGAACTACCAACGATGGCATGGCGTTAGGTGTCGGCCAAACCAAAACTTGCGTTGGCGTTTTGCATTTGACTTCGGGCGTGATCAGCTTGTCCGAAGTCCAGGATAGACTGTCTGGAATACACACAGTCCAGATTGGCAAGAAGGCGCTTGTGACTCCCGCTGTCAGCGATGAACTCCGCCGACGCAACGTTCGACTGGCCCGGGTTGGCGAGCGGCCAACGAACAATCCTCGCTTGAGGGTTCGAGCAGCCGAAGCCGATTCACCATCGGCTCACAGCTTTCAATTGATCGCTAGCAGTGACAAACTGAAGACGATCATCGCTGTCGTCAAGGGGATTCCGGTGCGGGCTAGATCGACTGACCTGACGACCGTGGAGCTAGTGCAACAAATACTCCATGATTGGCAGCAGGATACCCGAGCCGTTTGGTGTTCGTTTTAACCCTACGCTGCGGCCATGGCATGTA
>DAIRSD010000092.1:0-12913 GCA_036804625.1 Aureliella sp.
GCATCGAGGTCTTAACACCCGATTTTGTACGACATCGCCACGGGCTTGACCGAGTCGACGAAAGCCAGCCGGAAGTCTTCAATCACAACATGGACACCGTCCCTCGACATTATTCAAGAGTGCGTGGACCCAAGAGTGATTATCAGTGGACTTTGGGGCTGCTGCGGCGTGTCAAAATGAACAATCCAGCGATCAAGACCAACAGCGGCCTGATGCTGCGACTTGGCGAGACCCACGACGAACTGCTGGAGTGCCTGGCCGACCTGCGACGAAGCGACTGCGATTTTCTGACGCTGGGTCAGTATTTACAGCCTGGTCCCAAGTACCTGCCTGTCCAGCGTTATGTTCCACCCGATGAGTTTGATGCTCTGGGAGGCATCGCCAAACAAATGGGATTCAGCAAAGTCGCCAGCGGTCCCTTTGTGCGCTCAAGCTATCACGCTAGGGAGATGGCTGATGGTATCGAGCAGACTGAGCCCTAAACCATTAGCTATCGAGCAGTGCGCAGTGATAAAAAAAGACCCGATTTTGCGCTGGCTTTGGTTTGGCTGGTTGGGACTGCTCCTAACCAGTTTCTTTGCAGGTTGGACGTCCGACCTTTGGTGGCATCAAGCAAGACTTGATCTGAGAATGGTCTCTTGCCTTTTTCTCGCATTAGCCGCGTGGCACGCTTGGTTTTACAACTTAAGTGTCGGTTTCTCCAAGGTTCTATTTTGGATTGCCGTCGGAATGACGCTTGGTTTCTACGGTGATTCACACGTTGGAAATCGGTTCTGGTGGCCACCTTTTCCACATACGATCCTTGGTGGTGTGACCCTATTTGGTCTGGGGCACTTGGCCTACATCGCTGCCTGCTTGAGACTAAGCAGCAAACAAGTTCTACCCACAGCTCGCAAAATTTGGAGCCAGGTTTTGCTTTGGCAAATGGCGGGATTGACGGGATGGGCGGCCATCGCACTCAGTTCACAGACCCATCAAGAACTTCGCTGGCCAACGCTGCTGTACACACTGCTGGTTGCGGCCACGCCAGGAGTCGGTAATGCGGTGGGGCGTCACTGGGCTCCCTGGCGATGGGTTGCTAGGGGAGCAGTGCTATTTTTCGTCAGCGACTTGCTTCTGGCCTGGCAACTTTTTCATCAACCCTTCTTCATGGTCGACGAACTAACTTGGGTCTGCTACGGAGTCGGTCAAATGCTGATTGTCTATGGAGCCCAGTGGGCGCAACAATCAGCACTTGCCGACTCGGTTGAGCGATTTTAAGAGAATGGCCTTAGCCTAAGCCTCTTGGGCTTTTTCGATGAAGCTGATCGCTTCGCCCACTCGTTGGATTTTCTCCGCTGCATCCTCGGGGATGTTAACGTTGAACTCCTCTTCCAGTTCCATGACAAGTTCAACGGTATCTAAAGAGTCCGCGCCTAAATCGTTGACAAAATGAGTGTCACGAGTGATCTTGTCTTTTTCCACGCCTAGTTGCTGGGCGACAATGTCAATGACTCGCTGCTCGATGGATGCCATGTTAAAGATACTCCCTGTGTATTCAAGATTGAAATGTGTGTTACGTCGGTCTATTTGCTTGCCAAAGTTCCCGAATTTTAACAGATTCGGTCAAGTGAGCTAGATGGTTAAAGCCCAGGTTAACAGCTAGTTTTTTGACTTTAGGGTGCATCCGGGCGTTGTTGGGTTCTTTGGCTTACTTGATCAGGCTCAAGGCAAGTGCCTGAAGTTAACAGATCATTCCGCCATCGACCGTAATGACCTGGCCATTGATATAGCTGGCCGCTGGGCTGGCTAAAAATACGACTACTGCGGCTACATCGTCACCAGTTCCCAGTCGGTTTGCAGGGATGCGCTTCTTGACCTCTTTTAGCGTTTCATCTCCCAAAGCTTTGGTCATTTCGCTTTCAATAAAACCTGGCGCAACCGCATTTACGGTCACCTTGCGTTTGCCCAACTCTCTAGCCAAACTGCGAGTCAGACCAATCATCCCAGCTTTCGAGGCAGAATAGTTGGTGTGACCAGGAGTTCCGATCATGCCAGAGACACTGGTCATATTGATGATTCGGCCGTACCTAGCCGACATCATGATCCGTGATGCCTCGCGAGAGAACAAGAAGCAGCTAGTGAGATTTGTCTGGATGACTTCGTCCCAAGCTTGGTCGGTCATTCGGGGTAGCAGCGTATCGCGGGTGATACCGGCATTGTTTACTAGGATATCTAGCTTCCCGAAATTTTTTTCAAGATCTGCAAAGAGCGCTTGGACGTTTTCACGCTGCCCGACATCACAAGCTCGAGCCTCCGCTTTGCCGCCTCGGTGCTGGATTTCGCGTACCGTATCAGCCAGTTTGTCTTGACTACGAGCCACGCAGATGACAGTGGCACCACACTCTGACAACCGGATCGCACACGATCGGCCAAGCCCCTGTGAGGCACCAGTAACTACCGCAATTTGGCCGTTTAGATCGGTAGAAATCCCAAGGGGCACTAAATCGCTCATTGAACTGCAGTCCTTTGTCTTTCAGGTGTGTAAGGTGACGTGGTGAAATTAACCGGCATCACCAAAATTCTCGCATGGGATCTTGCGATTGACTCGCTTTAGCGTCCCAGCCAGCACTCGTCCGGCTCCCACTTCAATAAAGCGATCTACGCCAGCAGCCAGCATTTCATTCAGCGACTTTTCCCACAATACTGGAGAAACGACTTGGCGAGGAAGTAAGCTACAGAAATCGGCAGGCATTGTGTGAGGCTGGGCGTCAACGTTCGAGTACACTGGCACTCGCGTTGAGGAAAACTGAGCCTTCCCAAGGGCGGTGACCAAGCGATCTACGGCCGGTGCCATGATCGATGTGTGAAAGGCCCCGGCTACTTGCAGTCTTATGGCTCGCATCGCGCCAGAGGCAGTTGCCAGTTCTTCCGCTCTCTGCAATGCATCCAAATGCCCAGAAATTGCGATATTTCCACTGCAAAGCAGGTTGGCTGGCTGGACAAGACAACCATCACCACCGGTGGCTTGTCGGCAAATCTCTTCGATCTTTGAGATCTCCAATCCCAAAATGCTGCTCATCCCGCTGGCGACCGCATCGGCAGCAGCTTGCATGGCTTGACCACGAGCTTGCACGAGTCGCAGCCCATCGGAAAATGACAGTCCGCCAGCAGCAGCCACAGCCGTGTATTCTCCCAAGCTCAAGCCAGCTACGGCAATAACGTCGCTCCAAAGTTCGGGGCGTAGCGATTGTAGTTCAGTCAATGCAGCAAAGCTGTGAACATAAAGCGCTGGTTGGCAGTACTCGGTGCGCCCCAACTCTTCTGTGGGGCCATGCTGACAAAGTGCAAGCAGGTCAAATCCAAGAACATCGGCAGCTTGATCGTACAGTCGCTTGGCGGCAATACTGGCCGATGTCAGTTGGCTTCCCATGCCAACAAACTGCGCTCCCTGACCTGGAAACAGGATGGCGGTGGGCACAGGCAAGCTCCTGAAGATTTAAGACACTAAACTTGAGCACTGTTTACAGACGTTCATCCAGTCCGGGGCATGCCGTTGGAGGTATCGCAAGCTATAACAGGCACTATAAACGACGAGGGGGCCGGTCGATCACCCGTCCCCTTGAATTCGATGCTACCAAAAAAGCTGATACACAGCCGACTAGCTTTCGTCGGACATGTCTACCACAACACGGCCCATGTAATAGCCGCAGTTGGGGCAGACTACGTGCGATGGCACGCAGGCACCGCAATTCTTGCAGTAACCGCGCTGCTTTGCCTTGATGTGATGGTGCGATCGACGCTTTCCAGAACGTGAATTGGAGTGCTTTCTCTTGGGAACAGCCATTTCCCGGTTTCCTCGAACAAAATAAGTGCTTGATACAAATGCTGTCGCCTCTTAAGTCATGGACCGCGCACAGCAGGCCCAGGAAGTTAAGCGGTGCCTGAAGAATTGTCAACCCAAAATCATTCCTGGAGGCAATCTAATCATTTGCAGGACCACCCGCCGTGGGGGGGTGGCTTGAGATCCGGTTACAGGTGGAGAAATCCTGGATATGCTGCTTGTCCTTGATCTGGTCTAGTGGAAAGATCGATTTTTTGTTTGATCTGGCATGTACTACCAGGCAATGTAACTTCTACACTATGAACTATGACCTACAACTATAGGGTCAGCAAGCTGCTGGCCGAACTCGGTTTGCCCAGGCCGATGGAAACGATTTTGGAATAATTCAGCGACTTATAGGATTTATCACCAATGTATCGGCTGATTGCGCTAACTTGCTTGACCCTGGCTGCTACGCAGGGAATCGTCCGTGCCTGCCCTTTTTGCACAGCCGTTTCACAAACGTTGCGTCAAGAAATGAAGCAAATGGACGTGGTGGGCATTGCTTTGCGAGTGGCGGCAGAATCCGATTCGGTATCCACGTTTGAGATCGGCCAAATTCTCAAAGGAGAAGATCTGGTAACCGAAAAACAGCAAGTTGATATCAACTTCTTTGGGCAGGCAGACCAGAAGCAAAAGTTTTTGGTCATGGCTATCGATCCTCCTGACCTGCTATGGTCCAGTCCACTGGCACTTTCCGAAAAAGCGATTGAGTACATAGGACATGTTAGGCAGCTTCCAGAAGACAATGCACAGAAACGACTGGAATTTTTCTTGCAGCACCTTAACGATCCAGATCCAGTGTTATCTCGTGACGTTTACGACGAATTTGCTTCGGCATCCTACTCAGACATGCTGCTTCTGAAAGAAAACTACAGCCGTGATGATCTGCTAACTTGGATTCAGGACGTCGATATTTCCCCAGATCGACGGCGGCTGTATCTGGTCATGCTGGGTATTTGCGGCAAAAAAGAGGATGCTCAGTTGTTGGAAAAACTGCTGCGAAGTGAAGACCCGAATCAACGCTCAGGACTGGATGCATTGATCTCTTGTTACATTAGCCTTTACGGTGAAGAGGGGCTGAAGTTGGTAAGTGAATTGTATCTAAGAAACACGCAAAGCTCCTACGCGGACACCTACGCCGCCATCATGGCCTTGCGGTTCCATGGTACTGAAGGGGGTGTGGTAGATCGCCAGCCGGTCATGGAGTCGCTTAGACTTATCCTAGACCGTCCCGAACTGGCAGATCTGGTCATCCCAGACCTGGCTCGCTGGGAGGATTGGGATGTCATGGATCGATTGGCAGATCTCTACAAGAAGGCGGATGAAAAGTCGAGCTGGGTGCGAGTTCCCGTGATCAATTACTTGAGATCCTGTCCTTTGCCTAGGGCAGCCGAACTGCTGGAAGAACTGAAAGAAATCGACCCTGTCGCATTCAAGCGGGCGACCCAGTTTTTTCCCATCCCTCAGCCCGCTGCTCAGGAGAGTTCATCGCTGGACAATAATCTCAAAAGCAGGGGAGTGTACACCGATCATATCCCACCCAGTGCCAACAACCAACCTATTGCCTCCAGCAGTCCATGGAATATTCATTTGCAAAACCAGTCCAGCATCCAAAGACCAGTGAACCCACTGCTTCTGGGCAGCGTACTAGCAACGATTGGTACATCGATTTGGCTATCGATGTGGTTGGCCATTAGCGGTGCCGGCAGTTGTTCAGTGCTTTTACCCTTCGGGAGACGCAGTCGGCCATAGGCGTTTAGGGGGTCGATTTTCAGAGTTTCCCAACACATGACTAAGTCAAGGGTAGTTTATTTTCCTTGATCCGAAATTTCTGACTATTCGAAAGATGTTTATCGAACTCGGTGTAAGCCCATGTCTCTAACCAGTGTCGTCGCCGTCAAATCCGAAGTAATTTCGGACTCGGGACAGGATGTCTATCAAACGATCTCACGAGCAGCCGTCGTTTCTTTGACGCTGGCCGTTCTTGGTCTGTCAAGCTTCATGGCCGTACCGCTAATCGTGTTGCCAATCGCAGGTTTGGTCTTTGGTTTGGTGGGTCTAAACGCGATTCGTCGGTATCCTCAAGAATTGTTGGGGCGACCCATAGCGATAGCGGGTGCTTGCTTGTCCGGAGTAACTTTGCTTGCAGGTTCGCTTTATCATAGCTATGTATACGCCACCGAAGTGCCCGAAGGTTACACTCGAGTCAGCTTCTTCAATCTAGCCGCAGACAAAAATCAACCCGATCAGCCAACCGCTGCCGCTGTGAGTTGCCATGGTCAGCAGATCTTCATCAAAGGCTATGTACACCCCAGCTCCATGGCTTCGGCCATGGAGCAGAAATTTATTATCGTTCCCGACCTGGGTACCTGCTGCTTCGGCGGGCAACCTCCGCTGACTCACATGATCGAAGTACATTTAACCGGTGATCAGTATGCGTATCGTAACCTGAGGAAGAAATCTCTAGCCGGAAAATTCTCGGTGAACCCTCAGTTGAAGCCGGTCAATGGTCTGACTGGCGTCTATTATGAACTGCAAGCCGACCTGATCAAATAGTAGGCATTCTCAACAAGATCAGAGCGACCAAATTGAATGGCTGGCCATGTTTGGTTGGCCATCAATAGCTAAGAATGTGTTATGATGGGATGGTTTAGCGACTGGTACGATTATCGCCACTCGCCGAACGGACATCAGGGCACTCGATTTGGAAAGTACTGAATGAAAAGCCATGTTAAGACCAGCCAACGAACTTTAGATGTCGTAAAACCCAGATTGGGCTGGTCTTGGCAAGAAATCGCATTTCTGAGTACGACCTTTCTGGGGTCGTTTCTTCTATTTCAAATCCAGCCCTTGATTGGCAAGATGATTCTGCCATGGTTTGGTGGCACAGCCTCGGTATGGACGATGTGCCTGCTGTTTTTTCAGACCGTTTTGTTTGTCGGATATCTGTACGCTCATTTGACCAGCGTTTACTTGGCACCACGCGTACAGGCGATCCTGCACAGCGTCGTGATCCTTGCGGCGATGCTTACGCTGCCCATTCTGCCATCTGATGCATGGCGAGAATCGGCTACGGCCAATCCAGGTTTTGGGGTTCTGCAGGTATTGGCTTTCAGTGTTGGACTGCCCTATTTTTTATTGTCGACCAACGCACCGCTGCTACAGCGCTGGTGGGCTGTGGTAGTCAAAGCTTCACCCTATCATCTCTATTCGCTCTCCAATGCCGGTTCGCTGCTGGCCCTGCTGACCTACACTTTGATTGCTGAGCGGCTGCTTGGAACAAGAATGATTTCATACTTATGGACAATTTTGTTTGTCGTGTTAGGGCTCATGTTGTTTCGCTGTTTGGTTTGGGTTTGGCAAAGACAAGCGTCTGTTGCTATAAAGCAAAGCGATTCTACGGATAAGTTGCAATTGGGGCAACGACGGTCTAAAGACCAAAGCGCGACAAATCAATCTGGCTCTGTCCCGACATGGACATCACGCGCTCTCTGGCTCTTCCTGGCCTCTACAGGCACAACCGTTCTGATGTCGGTGACCAACTTCTTGTGTCAGGACATTGCCAGCGTGCCCATGATGTGGTTGGCCCCGCTGACACTTTACCTTCTGAGCTTCATTCTGTGTTTTAGTACCCAAAGCTGGTATCGACGAAAATGGTTTATACCGATGATGACAGTATTCAGTTTCCTGGCAGCCATGACGTACGGGCAGCTATTCACGCAAATTTCTATGACTTGGTTATTGTCAATCAATCTACTGGCGCTACTGGGTGTCTTTATGGTCGTTCATGGCGAAATGGAACGAGCGAAACCGGCAGCCGAGTATTTAACACAGTACTTTCTGTTTGTATCTGGCGGGGGAATGCTGGGAGGCTTCTACGTTGGTTTGGTAGCGCCATTGATCTACCCCGAGTATTATGAATTGCCACTCGTGATGATTTTGGTTGGACTAATTCCGCTGGCAATCTTGCTTCTGGACGGTCGTTCACCGCTTTACCGTGGCCGGCGCGCATGGGCGTGGATAATCGTAGTCGCAATCTTTGGTTGGCATGGAATGGTGTGGTCGTACGGATACTTGCAGCGCTACAATTCGGTCTGGAGTACCGGCAGAAACTTCTATGGAGTCCTGAAGGTTTCCATCGGGGCCGTTTCTCCTTCATCGCCAACATCTCCACGAATGTACGTGTCGTTGATGAATGGTCACATTACGCATGGATCGCAGTTGGCTGAAGTGGCTGGCGAAGGCGAGCAGCAAAGTTTGGACCTACTTCCTCTGCCGACGACCTACTACGGAGAGGAATCGGCGATTGGCCGGATTTTCCGTGCTACACAAACGATTGATCGTCCTCGGCGTATTGGAGCTGTTGGTTTGGGAACCGGAACGATTGGATCTTATGCAAAAAAGGGGGATCTGTTCCGGTTCTATGAGATCAATCCCAAGGTGGTAGAAATAGCTCAGGAGACTTTTTCCTACCTAAATTTAATCAGAGAATCTGAGGGCGATTACGAAGTGGTCATGGGCGATGCACGACTATCGCTTGAGTCAGAACCCGATCAGAATTACGACGTCATCACTGTCGACGCTTTTTCGGGGGATTCAATCCCTGTCCACTTGTTGACCCGCGAGGCGGCGACAATCTATTTGCAACACCTTCATCCGGACGGATATCTGGCATTCCACATCTCCAATCGATATGTGGATTTGAAGTCCGTTGTGTTCGACATCGCTCGAAAGAATGGTTTGGAATTGGTGCAATATCAGAACAAGGCTGATTACCCGACGGGTGTCTATCAAAGCGAATGGGTCGTTCTTCGTCGGCCTGGAAAAAATCAAGTGGTCCCTGAATTCAAGTTCTATCCAGCCACGATGCTCAGAGGTAAGGTGACCGTATGGACCGATGATCGCAGCAGTCTGCTCGAGGTAATGAAATGGTAATATTAGGGGAATGTGTCCATTCTCAAAATCTAGCCGCTACTCTCCCTCCCCCCCTTTAGTAAGTTGTTAAGAAACTCTGATTATGGTACAATTCGATTTGTTCCTTGCCCAGTTTGAGTCATTGTAAATTGCATCATCTTAGAAAGCGAGTAGCTAAATGAAATCTAGAATTTTTAGGAAAGGGTTCACACTAGTTGAACTTCTAGTCGTCATCGCCATCATTGGTATCTTAGTCGGACTTCTACTTCCGGCTGTTCAAGCAGCTCGAGAAGCGGCTCGTCGCATGAGTTGCGGAAATAACTTGAAACAACTTGGGTTGGCGCTGCATAATCACGAATCCACCTATGGCTATGTGCCTGCGTGGCGAAGGGAGTTTTCCAACACGCCTCCTGATCCGTATGCATCTCAGGGCAGTCCATGGTATGCCAGTAACTCTGCCTTTAGGAATGGGTTTGGTGCACTTGGCCATCTGCTACCTTTTCTTGAGCAGCTTAATGTGGTCAATAAGTTTGATCTGAAGAAGCCGCTCATCCATCCAGATAATCTTTCGCCTCCGTTTCCTGGTGCCAAGAATACGGCTGATACTCGAACAAAAGTCGCTGCATTTCTTTGTCCGTCTTCACCGGATTCAGGCTCAGATTACGGTCCGTACTTTGCCGCGAATGGAACAGGGTTTCCAGCCAACGTAGCCTACGACCTACCCAGAACAGACTACATTCCGCTGCGTGGAGTACATAGCTCTCTGCTAAACTGTATTGGCATAACTTCGGGTTCAACAGATAATGGACTGCTGGGAACCAATGACGGAGTGAATAAACCGACGGTTAAGTTTTCAGAAACAACGGACGGTCTTTCCAATACATTTCTTTTTGTTGAGTTGGCCGCCAAGCAGAGTATCTGGTACCGTGGGAAAGATGTGACTTCTAAGTATCCAGCAGCTTACAATCTCAATTCGTTTTATGGCGATTGGAATTGTGCCAAGCGTATTACAGGCCTAAGCGGAACAAATCCGGCCAACGAACTTGAAGCCGGTTGTAAAGTCATCAATGTTTTAAATTATGAAACACCTTACTCCTTTCACTCTGGTGGCATTCAGACTGCAAGAGGAGATGGATCGGTAGCATTCGTTACTTCCGGAATCGCAAATAACGTGCTTGTGGCTTTAATAACCCGCAATGGCGGCGAAGTAATAGAAGGCCCTTAGCCTAGCAGTTCATATAAGGTAGCAGGCGAGACTCCCCTGAGTCTTGCCGGCTGGATATATGCTTGATGAATCCCGCTCCCAATTCAGCAGCCACGATTACTTTGGAGAGATAGTCAATTGACAACGAAACTGATACTTGCGTTTCTTTCAATCTCAATTCCACTTACTGTTGGTTGTGGGGAGCCGCTGATTCAAGTTTCCGGGTCCGTTCTTGTGGACGGAAAGCCAGCGGAAGGGGCCGTCGTGCTTTTTCACCCTGATGGCAATGATATCGGCACTGTGTCGTCAGCTGTGGCTGGGCCTGATGGAAAGATCGCTCCTGTGACGGACATGAAGCCAGGCATGCTTGCTGGCGACTACCGAGTGACTGTGACTTGGACAGGGCCTCCCAAACCATCCAAAGGCAATTCACCATTCTGGGGTATGGGAAACGATGCAGATTTACCTGACAAGCTAAAAGGAAAGTACGTTTCTAAAGAAAAATCGGGTCTGACTGCAACCGTTGAATCGTCTACGTTAGAGTTACAGCCGTTTGAGTTGACTACAAATTCGAAGCGCTAGGATGAGCTTTGGGTTCTCAATCGGGTTTCGAGAGTACGACTCCTTTTGTGTAGCTTCGTCAGAAGGTTCTGTGGGCATCAACAGGTTCTGATTTCTTTTGTCTACTGCCCTGATGTTCCGAGAATAAAAAACGGCGACGTAGCTGTTTAGCCAGCTAAGTCGCCGATATCTAAGGGAGGCAAACTCCATTTTTTATCAGTGTAGACTATGGCAGCGCTGGAACATCTACCTGAGTCAGTTCTTTACTTAGATTAGAACGCGTATCCAGAATATCCTGAACCAACACGGTACCTGATTTGTCAACATCGGTCCTTCCAATTGCAGTCTTAGGAAGCGATAGATCTGTTCTCACCGCCAGAATGTCTCCGACTAGTACCGTGAATTTTCCTGCACTTGCACCGGTCATCTCACCACGCAAATGGCCTAGATAGAGTTCTGCGATCGTGACTCCATCATAAATTACTTTGATGCACAGGTAGCGATCAACGATTGAACCGTTCGGCCAAGTAATACGCACCCGGTCACTGCCGCCCTGTCCGGCGTCTGGCAGTAACGCAGTGGTTGCTGGAGCCGACACCGCTGCCCAATCCGCAATTGCTTGTGTGAAAACATTCTGCGGACTCCATTTGTATTCCAACGTAATGTTATTTAGCGCTGCCAGATTATCAAAATCCAGCACCACGCCATTGATACCTTGGGTGCTACTGATGATATTTCCTAGCTGAACCGTCTGCAAAGCGACACCGCGCTGGATCAAGCTGACGGAAGTGTCTACCTTTGCCGGTCCATCGGCTCCTGGAAATGCGTTGTGATAGGGCCGTGAGTTGACCAGGACCGGAGCAGGAGCTACAACTTTTGCTACGATTATTCCTTGCCAGATTTCGACTCGGTTGGACCCTGATGTTTGGAAGCTAACAGGCATCGATAATGTGGTTCCATCCCAGCTCACATTGTTTGCCGACGTGTTTAATCCTGTCTTACCTGCAAGGTTATCATTCCCTCCGGCCGTCAGTGGAGGGTCCGCATCATTAATAGCTCCCCACACCAATTGAGCGGCACTGAACAATACATTGGAGCCTGACGCAGGAGCACCATTCTGGGCCGTACCAGAAGTAATATCGATAACAATATTTCGATAGTTGCCCTTGATCGTCACAAATCCGAATCCAAAAACAGCTCCCGACCCTTGAGTCCCGAAACTTCCGGTCGAAGATGTCCCTCCTTCGAAGACAAAAGGATTATGCGAGAAGGGGCCAAGCGGATTGACATTGGTCGACACCGCACTGCCTCCGCTGAAAGTGAAGACTCCTGCAGTTAAATCAGCAGAAAGGGTACCTCCAAGCGAAGTGGTATTTGAGCCTGGAGATTGCTCATTGTAATTCAATCCAAATGCAACACCCGTTAAACTAAGGGTGCTCTGAGTCGAGTCTACAACTAGCGAAATCGGAGCGGCATTGGTGGCCGAGCCAAACAAAGTTAGCGAGAGACCTACTCCCAGTAGTCTATTTTTTAGTAACCATAAACAATTTGTCATCAGTCATCCTCCTTCAATAATCGTTGAATCGAAACTACAGCATCTTGGTTGATATCGAACCCAAACCATCACACGCTTCGCCGACGGTAAACGCATCCAATCATACCGACCAACGAAAGTAGAGCTATCGAAGAAGGTTCAGGAATCGTCGCAACGATCACGCCATTCCATTGCTCGGCTCGGTTTTGACCAGTTGTGGCAAATGCAACTGGCAACGTTAGGGTGGTGCCGTTCCAAGTTACTAAACCTGCAGTCGTATTTGCTGAATTGGCGGTTGAAACGTTTGATGTACCACCAGCTAATGGAGCTGGGTTCGATGCAGCAAACAGGATTTGCCCGGCATTAAACTTCACCAAACCGGCTGCAGGAGCGAAGCCGTTTTGAGCCGTTCCGGCGACGAAATCCATCACAAGATTCCTGTAAACGCCGTTCACTGTGACTGTGCCAAAACTAGGGACAGGACCCACACCAACCACTCCGTAATTTCCGGCGGAACTAGTCCCTGTACCCGGGTTAAAAGGAGCGTGAGAAAAGGGGCCAAGGGGATTTACATCGACTGTTACCGCACTGCCCCCACTAAAAGTGAAGACTCCGGCTGTTAAATCCGCAGAAATAGTCCCGCTAAGCGAAGTAACCAAAGAACCTGGTAATTGTGCTCCGTACGGTAGCCCAAACGCAACTCCCGTCAAGCCTAAGCTGCTCTGAGTTGAATCGATCGTTAGCGAAACGATCGCGGCTTTAGTTGACGCGCAGGTCATGGCAACAATGCCACAAATTAGGGCTAATGATTTAAGGTTTAGAAACGATTTCATCT
>DAIRSD010000093.1:0-12855 GCA_036804625.1 Aureliella sp.
CGACGCGATCAGTCAAATCAAACATTTCCATCATCTCATCCTTCTTCATCTGTGCTCCGGCTTTGCCAACTGTGCTAAATGACCTAGCACAGATGGCAAGGCCGAGGCACAGATGTAGGCTATTTAGTTCGCTCCCTCAGTCCAGTGATTTGCAGTTCTTTGATGCTAAAGTTCGCAGCAACTCCCCAGGGTACATTGAGCGTCTTCATGTACGATAGGCCAAGACTCTTGGCGAATTCGTTGCTGTCAAAATGTGCCGTAACGGTCATCACAAAGTTTTCAGCAATTACGAAGCAATCCAGTGAACTTTTATGTACAACTTGCTTGTGAAACATAGCGGGTGCGATCGGCCTCACAGTAACTTCGAGCTGGCAAATCGACAGTGCCGTCAACAGCAATCGTTCAGTAACCGGCAAGCTGTATCCGGTACGATGCTCTGCGTAAACCAAGAGGATCGCGTTGCGAATGGCGATCCCAATGTCACGGTCTTGACCATTGATGGTGTTATTCCAATAAGAAAAGTCTTCGGTCAGTATCGTTTCGACTGGATCGAAGATTCGCCGCTCTACATGCACACGGTCGAGCCCCATATTGACGATGAGCCCTAAGCGACTGCGTCGAGCGCGAAGGTAATCGAACAACTGCAACTCCTCGGATGGCCCAATCGCCCTTGGTAATGCCTTGAGTTCGACAACGATGTTGTCCCAGCCAACAAAATCCGGATAAAGCGTGTGCGCAACGCGATCTCGGATTAGCAACTGCACAGGAGGTTTACTCACAATGGGTAATCGTTCTTCACCGGACCAAATTTCGAATGCTCGTTGATACGCTTCTTCATTTCGTCCGAGACCGACATCATTCTGCACTGCGTAGCATCCACGAATGAGCTGCTCGGTTTTGTCCGCAAAATAGTATTCCATTACTACTTCTCCTCATCCCATTCCCTTGCCTCTTCCATCTGTGCTCCGGCCTTGCTATCTGTGCTATCGCCTCTCACTTGGATTAGCACAGATGGCAAAGCCGAGGCACAGATGTCATGAGCGTTGGAACGAGTACGCTTCGGACTCCAGTTTCGTAGGACAACTGCGGCGAGTAGACCACCAAACATTAGGATCGCGGCCATCGACCAGAGTCCAAGTTGGCCTAGGATCGATGCACCGAAGAAGCCGCCAATGTTGGCGACCGAGTTGATCAAGGCAATGCCCCCCGCAGCCGCGACTCCCGACAGGAACGCACCGGGCAAAGTCCAAAACACCGGCAGCATACTCATCATTCCGGATTGGGCGAGACAGAGACCAACCAATGCGACAACTGGTGACGGTGCCCAGGCCACAAGACCCCATCCCACAGCAGCCAGCAGCGCCGAACCCGTCAGGTGCCAACGTCGCTCTCCGGTACGATCGGAACTGATCCCCACCAGCGACATGACTACGATAGCGCACAGATGCGGCAGCGCCGTCAACAGGCCAATCTGAAAATTCGTCACCTGTTGGAATTGTTCTTTAATGAGCGTCGGGAAATAGGCTCCACCAGCGTTCGACCCGACCGCCACGGAAAAGTAGATCGCGATCAGCCACCAGACTCGAGGCTGCAACATCGCCTGCCAGCGATCGGGGCCGTGCTGAGCCTGTCGCTGACGCTCCTCCTCAGCTAGGTGCTCGATCAGCGACCGACGCTGGCTTTCGCTGAGCCAATTTGCGTCTCGTGGTGAGTCCTGTAAGTAGAACAGCACACCGATCCCAACCAGAGAAGTCGGCAGGCCCTCCAGCAAGAACAGCCACTGCCAGCCATGCCAACCGTTGACGCCGTCGAAGTAGTCCATGATCCAACCCGAAAGCGGATTTCCAAGCACATTCGATAGTCCAATTGCCAACATGAAGAACGCCGTCATCTTAGCACGTTGTCGATCGGGGAACCAATCACTGAGATATAGAATAATGCCGGGAAAAAAACCCGCTTCGGCGATCCCAAGCAGTATACGTAGCGCGTAAAACGTCCACACGTCCTGGGCGAACATCGTGGCCGCCGAAACCAACCCCCAGGTGATCATGATTCGAGCGATCCACCGCCGCGCACCAAACCGTCGCATCAACAGATTACTAGGCACTTCAAACAGAATGTACCCAACGTAGAACATCCCATACCCCAGATCGAACTTCGCCTGGGTCAACCCCAAGTCGTCTTCCATCGCCAACCGCGCGAACCCGACGTTGGCACGATCTAGGATGTTCAACACATACAGCAGGCAGATGAACGGAACGATCCGCCAAGCAACGATCCGAAGTGTAGATTGCTCAATGGTTTGTTCGTTCATGGCAACAGGTATGGCGTTACATGTAGTGGAATTCGCCAGAATTCCACACGATTGCAAAAGGAATTCGGGCGAATTCCTCTACGGTTGGTCTACCACAAAACAATTGCGCGTCCTGGGCCGCCATGACAATCCCTTACCTTGATAGCCGCAAAAATGAAGTACGCTTGCTTCGCGGGTATCTTGTCGACGTTCACTAAAAATTCAACGCCAACCATTTCACGGCTGCCCAGTGCCCAGTAGGTCATCAACGCTCGTTTCGGATCGACCCCCCCCAAGTCGGGCGCGTCGCTAGCGATGCAGCGAATTCCCTTTTCCTTGAGGTACACAATCAGGTCAGCGCCAGGTGCGGGCCAGCCTTCCGTTTTGCCTCTTAGTGGATCGCTCCACATTGCCGGATTGTCCATAGGTTCGTGCAGAAACTTATCGTTGTGACCAGTCTGAAAAATTACTACGTCTCCTGATCGCAGCGCTCCAGCCTTTTGCTCGTAGCCCTGAACCTGTTTGACCGTGATCTCGGGTGAACTCGGCCAGCTTGAGGGATT
This sequence comes from Aureliella sp., assembly GCA_036804625.1. Lineage (GTDB taxonomy): Bacteria > Planctomycetota > Planctomycetia > Pirellulales > Pirellulaceae > Aureliella. Next base: position 2,857 of record DAIRSD010000093.1, read on the forward strand.
GGTCGAGCCCACTAGATTGCGAACATCGATCACTCGAGCTTCTCCGCAGGTCCATTCGATGGGAACTTTTTCATTAGTTAGAATACTCGAGCCTAGTGTGCCGTATTTCTTCTCGTACTCTTCCAACCATCCACGAACCTCAGGATCGTACGCAACAGGCTTATCATCGGCAGGCAGCGAATACGCGGGAGGCACTAAGTGTGTGCCAGCCATCGAGTCCATTAAATGGCCGTGGTGCCACATGTCCAGATAATCGGAGTAAAGAAAATCAATCTTTAAATAGACTTGTCGATGATTTCCTGTCCCTACGCCGGGCGATGTGAGTGGCAGTTTGGGTGAAAGCGTGGGGGATAGATCAACGGCTCGCTTGTTGCGACAGGCGTCTATCAAACGCCCAGGCAGTTTGCCACCCACGATAGAGAACGCTCGGCCTTCAGCATACGGGCCCTCAGCATGCTTGGGGCTCAGTAAGCAATAGAACGAACCAGTGGCAGGAAGTTCACGCAAGTTTGTCGCTCCCTCGGTCCATATCATGCCGTACTTCAACCCAGCATAATGAGTCGGCTCAGCAAGGTCTGGCAGTGGCCCCATGCTGGCGCTATCGGTTCCGCAGGTGAGCACTCCGCGTTGGCCCAAGAATTCCATACAGTCAGGATTCGGGTCGGGGTACCCTGGAGCCTTCCGATCAAGAATGTCCGCGATGTAACGTCGACCCTCGGGAAGTGGCCGATAATACTTGTCCGAATAGTCGCTTCTAAAGAGCACTACATCGCCGAATCGGACTGGACGATTCACCTTTTCAAACTGCTTTACGTGTTCAGGGGTAACTAGCGGGCTTTCTCCCTTCGGAGCTTTGTCCAGCAATTCTCGCACATCAACGATGCAGGCTTCACCACCAAACTGCCAGGGCTCGATTTTGTCAGTATAGGCCAATCCCAATGGCCCCGACTTTTCGCGCTTCAATTCTGGACGCGCCACCGAGTGTGGTGGAACGTCAAGCTGCGTACCGGTGTTACCATCAATAAGCAGCGTGTCGATATTGTAGGTCGACTCGGAACCAATCGTACGCGAATGAACAAGGGCAAAACGAGGAAACGGATGACTTGGCCAAGTGCAGGGATATTCGGGAGCAATGATCAAAGAGTTATCGACAAACTTCGACAACTCTTGGGCTTGCACCGATTGGTTCGTCCATAGAAATACATTAAGCGATACAAAACTTACGGCGATCACGCAATTCCAATAGCTTGCCGATCGATTCCAGAAACTTGATCGTCTGTGGCGCATGGATACAAACCTTTAATTCAATGGGTTACTGAGTTCTTGGCTATATCAAGTAGTCCTAACATCGTCTCTTCCTCGCCACATTGGCGCAATGGCGCGGAGAAACGCTCCTGTAACAGTCTCTTCAATCGTGGAGCACTTTGCACAAGGCCTCCAGAAACTACGATGCGATTCCAGTCCTGCGGTGTAAAACGCGTGGCAATCTTTGCATAGGTTTCAGCCATTGCGCGGTAGGCCGAATGAAAAAGCGTTCCGACCGATAAGTTTTCGGTCGAAACGTTTTCGATATGACCGCGATTTCCGCAGGGCCCTTGGAAGAACGCCAGGTCCACCTGCAGATCGGTATCAGTCACCGCCTCGACTTTCTGGTTGATGGTCTGCCAAACGTTGTCAAGCGGCAGAGCCTGAGCCTTAGCGACCTCAGTCAGTAGGTCCACTAAACTTTGAAGCGATCGACCAGCGGGAAGGTGCGTAACCGTATTGAGCGTATCGCCAAAAAAGTATTTTCGGCTTTGGTAATTGCCTGGTTGGAAAGTCGCTGCGCGTCGACTCACCTGCGACCCGGTAGAAATATTGAGCGATAATTCGTCGCGCTGAAGCCCTGCACCTCGAAGCGCACATTGTTGATCACCGTAAGAGCCGTACACTTGCAACTCAGCTCCGCCCACATACGTTTGGCCAACACAGCAGTCTGTAAAGACCAGCTCGGGCAACTGCAACGTCTCAATTCCTATCGCCTCAAACGCTGCATAATGCCACTGATCGCTGTTTAGGTCGATCATGCCAATGGCATGGGTAGCATGCATCGGAGTGGCATGACCAACCAGGCGAGATACAACGAAATCTCCAATCGTGCGCGGGGTCGCGCCCTTGGGTAGTAATTTGTTCTCGCGCAACCAGGCCGACAAGACTGTCGTGGAACCCGCCTGCAGCTCGCGGCCCAGTTCTGGAAAGAAACCAGACGAAGCCCACCTTTGACTGACCATCGAAAACGCAGACTCCGATGCAGCCGAGCCGATCGTGCGTTGATCGCGCCATGAGATGTAATTGGTCAGCGGCTTAGAATGCTGGTCCAATAAAATCAGTCCGCCCATTTGACCAGAGACACACAGCAGCTCGGGCTTGGGAGATTGCTCCATCAATTTCGATAGAAGCTCATCGACAACCGAACAAACCTTCCAAGGATCGATCTCTATCCAACCGTTGGGTAGGCCCAGCTCGGGTGCTGGGAATGGACGCGAGATGGGAGCTAGAACGGTTGAGGTAGCCAAGTCGAGTGCGGCACCTTTGATGCTCGTCGACCCGATGTCGATCCCGATAGCGATCATGTAGTAGCAACCTCTTCCTCAACAGGATTTGTTAGCGATCCGATGCTGTCGATTTCGATGGTGACCGTGTCACCTGGTTGAAGAAACACAGGCGGTTTTCTAGCACCGCCAACGCCATGGGGTGTTCCGGTCAGGATCACAGTTCCCGCTGCTAGTCGAGTGCTTCCGCTGAGGAACTCGATAAGCGTCGGAACATCAAAAATCATATCATTGGTGTTCCAGTCCTGCATGGTTTGACCGTTGAGTATCGTTCGTATACCTAGATCATTGGGATTGGCAATTTCGTCTCGAGTCACAAGGCAGGGGCCAAGAGGGCAGAAGGTAGCAAACGTTTTGCCTCGACACCATTGACTGCCACCGTACTTCATTTGCCAGTCGCGAGCGCTGACATCATTGGCGCAAGTGTAGCCGAGCACGTGATCGAGTGCATTTGTTTTGGATACGTTATAACACTCTTTGCCGATGACTACAGCTAACTCGCATTCGTAGTCTACTGCATCGCTTTTGAGCCGACGAGGCAACACGATTGGATCGCCGGGATTTTGCAATGTTCCGCTGTTCTTCATGAAAACTACAGGCCACTCTGGAATCGGTTGATTTCCTTCGGCTGCGTGCTTCCGATAGTTGAGCCCGATGCAGATGATGTCGCGCGGCTGGATGGGTGACAACAGCTTTGAAACCGTAGCCATTTCACCGGTGTCGGTAAGTTCGCCGAGGATGTCTCCGGCCAGTCGAGTTGTCTGACCATCGGCGTGTTGTTGACCGTAGGCGATTTGGCCCGTCGAAGTTTGATAGCGGATGATTTTCATAGTTGAGATTTTTGAGTTGAGATTTCAGATTTCAGATTTACAGCTTGATGCCCGTCAATTCGGACGCTTGTCGCAGCTTATCACGAACGTCTGCAGGCAAGCTGATTCCGTGCTGTTGAGCATCATGAAAGTTACTCCACTCTCGCTCGCCAGGTAACATGACACGATCAACGCCCTGTGCGGTTGGGGCTGCATGAATTTCATCGATCAGCCGTCGCAAACGCTGCTGAAAATCACCCGCTGGTGATATTGCACCAATGTCGATCACCGTGAATGAAGCATTGTGCCACGATGGGCGGCTAGGTTCGTCGAACATCCAACTACCCACCTGCCAAGTCATGTTTCCGCCCGGAAGAATTGCCGACAAGATTTCGCACCACAGTCCGAATCCGTAACCTTTATGACCAGCCATCGGAGCCAACGCTGCTTGATTCGGATACAAGCTGCCGTCGGTTGTGGGCTGGCCGCTTGAGTCAACTAGCCAGGTATTCGGAATCGCCTCACCACGCTGAATAGCCGCGTAGACCTTTCCGCCTGCGACCGCTGCCGTTGCGATATCCAGTAGGATCGGATCGCTGCCCTCAACAGGCACTGCGTAGGCAAGTGGATTACTGCCCAGCACGGCGGTGCGAGAACCTGGGGCAGCCACGCTGGGAATGTCGTTGCCCGTGACCAAGGCAATCATCCCTTCGCGTGCCGCAAGAGCCGCGTAGTAGCCAGCCGCACCGATGTGTCCCGTGTTTCGCAAGCCCACATAAGCGATTCCAACTTGGCGAGCTTTGAGAATCGCAAGCCGGATCGCGCTGATGCAACCAACCTGTCCGAGCGCGGACTGACCATCAAGGATCGCCCAGCCCGGCCCCTCGCGTTCAATTCGCGGTTCGGCCGACGAACTGTAACCGCCCTGTTGCAACTTTTTGACGTAACCTGGAAGCAGTTTCGTACCATGCGTGAATACTCCCATAGCGTCAGTGGTCGCCAGGGATAGCGCAGTATCATGCGCGTTGGCCTGACTCATGCCGGCGCTCTGCAAACACCGTTGAGTGAACCGCAGCAATTCTTCGAAGGTGACGATTGTGCGGCTCATCCACCCATCTCCGAGTGAACTTCATAGCCCAAGTTGATCAGCATGTCGGCCAGCGTCTTGCGTAGGTTCTCCGGAAGCGGTTGAATGGGCGGCTGAGGATCACACACGGGCGGACCGATCATGTTAAGCGCCGATTTCATCGAACTGAACCAGTGTGCTCCTTCTCCTTTGGAGTGATATGCTTCAAATTGCAATCGCATCAGCGGTGCAAGCTTTGCCCACAACAGGCGAGCCGCAGGTAAATCTCCTTCGATGGCAATAAGTTCGTACAGGCGTCGAGCAGCGGCTGGGACAGTACTGGGGATGCCGGAGATCCAACCATGCGAACCGTGACACAGACCTTCAAACGCCGCCGTGTCGATCCCCGCGTAGACTGTGAATGCGCCATTCGTGGCCTGTAGCAACTGACACTGCCGATCCGGTTCCGGATGCGACATTTTTACACCAGCGATCGCTCGTTCTTCAAATAGTTTCAATAGATGCTCCGTCGTCAGGTCAACCGAAGTCAACGGGATGTTGTGGTACAAAATGATGGGAATCGAGACCGCCTGGGCAATACGACGATAGTGATCCATCACCTGCGCTGGTGTGGGGGCCATGTAATACGGTGGTACGATCAGGAGCGCGTCGGCTCCGGCAGTTTCGGCGAATTTCGACAGTCGGATCGTGCGGGCCGTTGAATAATCGTGCGTCCCAGCGACGACCGGCACGCGCCCCGCGATCGCTTCCAGAGCCGCCGCCAACATGCGTTCGCGGTCTGAGCACTCCATCGCTGGAAATTCACCGGAACTGCCGAGCGGCGAAATGGCGTCAACCCGCTGGCCAATCAACCAGTCAATGTGCGGCTTCAGACGTTCAAGTCTCAAGTTTCCATCGGGATGAAAAGGCGTAATCGACGAAGCGCAAACGCCACGAAATAAAGGTTTGGGCATTAGTAATTCCTCTATCAGAAAACAACCGTTTTCAGGACTTCATCTGAGCCTGGGCTTAGCCATCTGTGCTAGTCTAATCCCTCGTGGAAATAGCGCAGATCGCAAGGCCGGAGCACAGATAGATCAGTTCCACATAGATCAGTTCACAATGTTTGGCAACGGTTCTCCGCGTAAAGCCATGATGGCGATCCTTGCAGCGGTTTCGCGAAGCGTTCGCACCGCCTTGGGGCTCGCCGAAGCGATGTGTGAAGCTGAAATGACATTCGGCATGAATCGCAGTGGGTTATCCGGCGGCAGCGGCTCTTGTTCAAACACATCCAGCGCGGCGGCTGAGATCTTTCCCGATTGCAACGCAGCGATGAGTGACCCCGAGTCAATGAGATCGCCTCGTCCCAAATTCACTACGATCGACCCATGTTTCATGCGACAGAGTGAATCGACGTTAACGAGCTTCTTCGTCTGCGGCGTCGAGGGGCAATGCAAAGTCACGATGTCCGACTGAGCCAACAGGTCGTCGAGCATGACCGGTTCGCATCCGGTTGCTCGCACAGTGTCAGCCGGAACGAAGGCGTCGTGCACGAGCCGCCGACACTTGAAGGGAGCTAGTCTCGCGGCCACTTCACGCCCAATGCGTCCGAAGCCGACGAGACCTACGGTTTGGTCTCGAAGCGTGCGCAACTGGTCGAGCGGTGTTGCCAGTCCCCATTTGCCGTCTCGCACGTGCAGCGTGTTTGGAACGACCTGACGAGTGACGCCTAGAATGAACGCCAACGTGTGGTCGGCCACTTCGTCGATACAGTAGTCAGGTATGTTGCAGACTGGAATGCCGCGCTGTCGAGCGGCTTGTAGATCGACATTGTCCACGCCAATTCCGTAGCGGACGATGACTTTGGCTTGCTGCATGGCAGCGATGACTTCTGCATTGATCGGCGCAAACTGTGTAATGACCGCATCGGCCTGTGCAACAATCTGCTTGAGCGCCGATAACTGCTTGTCGTTGCCGCTTAGCAATTCCGCGCCTGCTTCGGTCAGAATCGCTTGTTCCAAGTCTAGATTCGGGAAAGTGTAGTCGGTTATTGCAACGGTTGACATGTGGTACGGCGATGTCCGTATGGATTGGAGATCTGTCAAATGGCAGCCCGTTACGGCCCACTATTGACGCTGGTCAGATTGTCAGATAATCTATCTCGAAGGTCCTGCGTTTGCAACCCTAGCCCGCATTATAGCCGAAATGCACACCCTAAGCCGCCCCAAAGTCCGAGATCAAGCAACCGAGCAGATCAAGCAGTTTATTGTTGCTGAAAGACTGGCACCGGGCGATCGACTGCCAACCGAAACGCAATTGGCAGAGACGTTTGGCATCAGCCGTCTGAGCGTCCGCGAAGCTACCAAAGCCCTGGAGTTCCTTGGGAGCGTCGAATCAAAAACGGGAGTCGGATTAACGGTTGGCCGAATCGACATGGGTCGCTTGACGGAGCATCTAGGTTTTCACGCTGGGCTGCTGGACGTCGATCCAAGGCAACTGATCGACAGTCGCGTGATTCTGGAAACGGGTGTGCTGCCACATGTAATCCATCGGATGGCTTCCGATCCAGCAATCGAAAAACAACTTCGGGATTTGGTTAGTCAACTCTCTGCGGCTCGCGACCTCAAGTCCTTTATTGAATTGGATATTCTGTTCCATCGTACGTTACTGGAGGCCAGCGGTTTGCAGCCCTTGGTGGCCTTTGGCGATTTGTTGCACGTATTCTTTCAGAGGTTTCGCGAGAGCGTCAAGCGAGCTGGATGGAAAGTAGGACTTGAAGGGCACCGCCGATTGGTCGATCACTTGTCTGCAGGTAACATCAAAGCTGCTACTGACGAACTGCGAGCCCACATTGAAAGCCACAAGGAACACATCGGATGATGGTCCATGGTCGCAGTACGTTGCCTGTTTTAACTTTTGCCACATTGTCGGCATGCTTCATCTGTGGAGCTGCCACATGCGCCCAAGACCTTCCAATCGAAAATATTTCAACAGAATCCGAGCCAGCTTCATCATCCGAATCCCTTCGAACTTTTTCATCCGAAGAGCAAGATTTTTTTGAGAAGCAAGTTCGCCCGCTGCTTGTAGAACGATGCTTCGAATGTCACGCGGGAACTAAGGCTGGAGGTGGATTGTCGCTGGAAACTGCCAAGGCTTGGAAGAAGGGCGGCGAAAGTGGTCAGGTGATCGTACCGGGCCGGCCGAACGAGAGCCTATTAATCGATGCGATCCATTATCGCAATCTTGAGATGCCGCCTGCTGACCACGGAGGTAAATTGTCGGATCGGGAAATTGCGGTACTTACGCGGTGGGTTCAAATGGGTGCCCCCGATCCACGCGATGGTCATGATGTGCTGGGCGGCATGTCCCGCCAGGATGCAGTGAAATGGTGGGCGTTTCAGCCGCTGCCTGATCTGTCGGGTACAGAACGAGAGCTGGCCACTGATGCGCGGCGAATCGATGATCTGCTCCAGCGCGAAATGGTGGCCAAGTCACTGACGCTGGCTCCTCCGGCAGACCGAAGAACTTTGTTGCGGCGACTCAGTTATGGACTCACAGGCTTGCCTCCGACCGCAGAAGAAGTGGAAGCTTTTGTGGCTGACCGGTCTAATGATGCTTGGTCGCAGGTGGTCGAGCGGCTACTGAATTCTCCGCAATATGGCGTGCATTGGGGCCGGCATTGGCTGGATGTCGTGCGCTATGCTGATACGGCTGGCGAGAACACGGACCGACCGTTGCCTCATGCCTGGCGTTATCGCAACTGGGTTTATCAGAGTTTTCAAATGGACCTGCCGTTTGGTCAGTTTGTACGCATGCAGTTGGCTGGCGATCAATTGACGCCGGAGATGACCGGGGCTGAGCGGCCTGATGGAATTGTTGCTACCGGTTATCTGGCGATCGCTCGCCGCTTTGGCCACGACATCGACAAGGATATGTATCTCACCTACGAAGACGTGATTGATAACCTTGGTAAAACTTTTCTCGGATTGACGCTGGGCTGTGCTCGTTGTCACGATCATAAGTACGATCCGGTTAGTTCCGAAGACTACTACGCCCTGTATGGTATTTTTGACAGCACGCGTTTTGCATTCCCCGGTTGCGAACCCAAAGGGCAGCCGCGCGATCTGGTGCCGCTGCTTACCCAAGCGGAGATAGACGCTCTGATGCAGCCATGGCAGGAACGTGTGGCACAAATCGAAGCTGAAAAAAAACATCGACAGGAATCCATTCAATCGGCTCAACAACAGATCGCAACTCGTTGGGCTTCGTCGAAGCGAGTGCTGGCAGAGTCCAAGATCGCAGAGGGAGACTCGGTAGAATTTCAGAGAGTACTCACCGTTCGACGGGGTGAGTTGATGCTATTGACGATTCTGCCGAACGAGAACCACGGAGCCGACAGCACGTTGGTTGAATGGACGATTCGTGAGACAACCGGTTCTCAGCGAATCTGGAGCGTCTTGAACTTGGTTCCCGATTTGTTGAAGGGAAATCCATGGCCGGATCAAGACGATACCGTTTGGAGCTTTTTGGAAACGACCTCCACCCCAGTTATTCTTAACGAACAGCATGACAGCATCACGGGAAGGACAGCACTGAAATCTTGGACCCTCGGGTCGGAGCCGTCTGTGTTTGTCAATTCAGCCTCCGAGCCGGTACCGGTCTGGAGTACCTTACCAGCGCGATCGTTCTTTGTGCATCCAGGTCCAGGGCGTCCGGTATCCGTGGCATGGACAAGTCCGATCGATGGCGAGATCCTTGTTTCGGGTCGCATAGCCGATGCGCATCCCGCAGGACTGGACGGCGTGTCCTTTGACCTGTCGCACATCGCCGCGCCCGATGTGGGTAAAGCGCTCGCCGATCTTGGCAGCGCATCAACGGGTCTGTCGGACGCTGGCTCGCCACCGGTTATCCCCGTTGCCTACGCTGTGGTTGATGGACAAACGAAGGACGCGAGAATGCACCAGCGCGGCGACCCGGATAAGCTTGGAGAGCAAGTGCCGCGACGCTGGCTGACAGTCTTCGGCGGAATGGAAGTTCCTGAAAGCGCCGGTAGCGGTCGGCGCGAATTGGCCAAGTGGGTATCTGAGCATCCGCTAGCCGCACGCGTGATGGTGAATCGAATCTGGCAGTGGCACTTTGGTCAGGGTCTGGTGCGATCCTCCAACGATTTTGGTTCACGAGGGGAACCGCCGACGCATCCCGAACTACTCGATTTTCTAGCAGCTAGATTTGTGCAAAGTGGCTACAGTATCAAAGAGATGCACCGTTTAATTCTACTAACCGCCGCTATTCAACGAGCCAGCGCGACGCATGTGGCTTCCGATCCTGACAATCGCTGGTTAGCCCATTTTGGTCGGCGGCGCTTAACTGCAGAGGAACTACGCGACAGTTTGCTGGCTGTTTCTGGGCAAATCGATTTAAGTGCCGCTGAAAGACATCCGTTTCCCGAAGTAAAGACTTGGACCTATACTCTACACGCACCGTTCAACGCCGTCTTTGAGAACTACCGTCGAAGCGCCTTCTTGATGGTCCA